>DJEI01000025.1 GCA_002431865.1 Lachnospiraceae bacterium UBA5902 | reverse complement strand
GCGCGGATGGAGGAATTTATGTTCCTTGGTCTACGGATGACCTGCGGCGTGAGCCGGGAGGACTTCAAGGAACGCTTCAATAAAGATATCTATGAGGTATATGGAAGCGTCCTGAATAAATATATAGGAGAAGGCTTCATGGCAAGCGAAGGAGACCGGATCTATCTGACGGATGCCGGGATTGATGTCAGCAATGTGATCTTAGCGGATTTCCTGTTGAATTCCTGATTATATTCGATTACAGGTGTGCAGAATTTTGACCGCAATAAAAAAGAAACGATTTTCAACTCGAAAATCGTTTCTTTTTTGCTGCTTTAGTTATTATCGTTTTCTTCCATGTTCTTTCTTGCCGTTGCAAGCATCAGCTTGATACGGTTTACCTGGTTGACTTCGGAAGCCCCCGGATCATAGTCAATCGCAACGATGTTGGCATCCGGATAAGCGTGACGCAGGGATTTGATAACACCCTTGCCGACGATGTGGTTTGGCAGACAGGCAAATGGCTGACAGCATACAATATTGCTGGTACCACTCTTGATCAGCTCGACCATCTCACCGGTCAGGAACCATCCTTCACCAGTCTGGTTACCGATGGATACGATCGGACGGGCATATTCTGCCAGTGTCTTGATATGCACTGGTGGATGGAACCGCTTACTCTTCTTTAAGGCACTGACTACCGGGTGGCGCAGTGCTTCGAGTGCTGCGATACCAATGTTTGCATTTCGTGCAGACTTCTTTGTCTTGCCAAGATATTCATATTTGTAATTGTTGTTGTAGAAGCAGTACTGGAAGAAGTCAAGGAAGTCAGGCATAACTGCTTCGGCGCCTTCTGCCTCTAAAAGCTCTACCAAGTGGTTGTTGGCAGATGGAAGGAACTTAACAAGGATTTCTCCAACGATACCAACACGTGGCTTCTTCACATCCTCGTTCAAAGGAATGTTGTCGAAGTCTTTGACAATATCATGTACCAGTTTGTTAAAGCCACGACCATTATTCTCCATACAACGGATAGCCGCATGCTCCCATTTGCGGTGCAGCTTGTTGACAGAGCCTTTGACTTTCTCGTATGGACGTGTATGGTAGACAACCCGCATAAACAGATCGCCGATGGCAAGTGCCTGCATCGCGCATTTGACGGTCTTCATATTCCATACAAAACCGGAGTTTGTCTCAAAGCCCTGAACGGAGAGCGCAATAACCGGTATCTGTGGATAGCCTGCCTTGGCAAGTGCACGACGGATAAAACCAACGTAGTTCGTTGCACGACAGCCACCACCGGTCTGTGTCATGACAAGTGCTAATTTGTTAATATCGTATTTGCCGGATAAGATCGCATGCATCATCTGACCGACAACGATCACAGATGGATAACATGCATCGTTATTTACATATTTCAGACCTGTGTCGATGACTTCCTTATTTGCATCCGGAAGAATTTCAATATTTAATCCCATATGCCGCATCGCCGGTGCCAATACATTGAAATGGATTGGGGAGAGCTGTGGAACCAATACGGTATAATCCTTCATGTCCGTTGTAAATTCAATACGGTTGTAATTGCTTGGCATCGGACATGGTGTGAAGTTATGCTTTTTTCTGACATTAACTGCACTGATCAGGGAACGGATACGGATACGTGCCGCACCTAAGTTACTGACCTCGTCAATTTTTAATACTGTGTAGATCTTGCCGGAGCTTGTCAGGATATCGTTGACACAGTCCGTCGTAACAGCATCCAGTCCACAGCCAAACGAGTTCAACTGGATCAGCTCCAGATTCTTGCTGGACTTGACATAGTTTGCTGCCTTGTACAGACGGGAGTGATACATCCACTGGTCAGATACAATCAAAGGACGTTCCACCTCAGCAAGGTGTGAGACAGAATCTTCAGTAAGTACGGCGATATCGTAGGAGTTGATCAGCTCTGGAAGACCGTGGTTGATCTCTGGATCCAGGTGATATGGACGACCGGCAAGCACGATACCGAGTTTATCGGTCTTCTCCAGATAGGCAATTGTCTCTTCCCCCTTCTTCTGGATATCTGCTTTGACAGCATCTGCCTCTGCATAAGCAGCTTCAACCGCTTCGCTGATTTCTTCCTTTGTGACATTTGTATATTTTGAAAATTCACGCAACAGGCGATCCTTCAATGCCTCTTTGTTATCGAGGGCAAGGAACGGACGGATGTAAGTGACATCCGGTGCGGAAACTTCTTCCATATTGTTCTTGATATTTTCTGCGTAGCTCGTTACGATCGGGCAGTTGTAGTGATTGTTTGCATCCGGTGTCTCGTTTCGCTCGTAAGGAATACAAGGATAGAAGATCGTCTTGATTCCCTGTTTTAACAGCCACATAACATGACCATGCGAGATCTTTGCCGGATAACATTCTGACTCACTTGGAATAGACTCGATACCAAGGGTATAGATATCTCTCGATGACTTCGGAGAGAGCAGTACCCGGTAGCCAAGCCTGGTCAGGAACGTAAACCAGAACGGATAGTTCTCATACATGTTCAGGACACGTGGAATACCGATGACACCACGATATGCTTCGCTTTCGGTCAGCGGCTCGTAGGAGAATAAACGGTTGAATTTGTATTCAAATAAGTTTGGCATGTTGTGCTGGTTCTTCTTCAATCCAAGACCACGCTCACAACGGTTACCTGTGATGAACTGTCTGCCGCCTGTAAAACGATTGATCGTAAGGAGACAATTGTTCGTACATCCTTTACAACGTGCCATCTTTGTCTCGTAAGTCAGTGCTTCCATTGCCTCCTTGGAGAGCATGGTTGTCTGGTCACCTTCCTCGTAACGGTCTCTGGCAATCAGAGCAGCACCGAAAGCACCCATGATACCGGCGATATCCGGACGGATGGCTTCTCTGCCGGAGATAAGCTCGAAACTTCGAAGAACCGCGTCGTTATAGAAGGTTCCACCCTGTACGACGATATTCTTACCGAGAGACTTCGGATCGGTCAGCTTGATAACCTTCAAAAGGGCGTTTTTGATAACAGAGTAGGCAAGACCGGCTGAGATATCTGCAACGCTTGCACCTTCCTTCTGTGCCTGCTTCACCTTGGAATTCATAAATACCGTACAACGGCTTCCGAGATCGATCGGGCTTTCTGCAAAAAGTGCGATCTTTGCGAAATCTTTTACATCGTAATTCAACGACTTGGCAAATGTCTCGATGAAAGAGCCACAGCCGGAGGAACATGCTTCGTTCAGCATGACATTGTCGACGACTTCATTTTTGATCTTGATACATTTCATATCCTGACCACCGATATCCAGGATACAGTCCACGTCTGGATCAAAGAATGCAGCGGCAGTGTAGTGGGCGATCGTTTCTACCTCGCCATAGTCAAGCATGAGGGCAGACTTAATTAAGGCTTCTCCATATCCGGTAGAGCAGCCTGCAACAATCTCCACGCCCTCTGGGAGCTTTGTATAGATATCCTTCATGGCACGCAGGGTTGTACGAAGCGGACTGCCATCATTGCTGCTGTAAAAATCATAGAGCAGACTGCCGTCTTCGGCAACCAATGCAACTTTTGTTGTTGTGGAACCGGCGTCGACACCAAGGAAACATTTTCCCTTGTAGGTGGCAAGGTCGGAACGTAATACTTTATTTTTCTCCTGCTTTTTGATGAAGGCGTCGTAGTCTTCCTGTGATGCAAAAAGCGGTGGAAGACGGTCGACGTCTACAGCAATCTTAAGATCGGCTGTGAGTTTTCCACTGATCTCATCCAATGTATAGTGTGTCTCTTCCTTTGCCTGAAGTGCTGCACCGACAGCCGCAAACAGATGCGAATGCCCTGGTGCGATAATATGCTCCGGCGTCAGATTCAGTGTCCGCACGAACGCTTCCTTGAGCTGGTCGAGGAAGTGGAGAGGACCACCTAAAAATGCGACATTTCCTTTGATTGGCTTACCACAGGCAAGTCCACTGATCGTCTGGTTAACAACCGCCTGAAAGATAGATGCTGCAAGGTTTGGCTTTGTTGCACCTTCATTGATGAGCGGCTGGATATCGGTCTTTGCGAATACACCACAACGTGCTGCAATCGGGTAGATCGTATCATAGTCCTTCGCGTATGTATTCAGGCCGGAAGCGTCTGTCTGCAGCAGCGTTGCCATCTGGTCGATAAAGGAGCCTGTGCCGCCGGCACATACACCATTCATTCGCTGTTCCACACCATTTGTAAAATAGATAATCTTGGCATCCTCGCCGCCAAGCTCGATAGCTACATCTGTCTGTGGTGCATAGTCTGTCAATGCCTCGGATACACAAACGACCTCCTGTTCAAAAGGTATGTCGATGACCTGTGCCAGTGCAAGTCCACCGGAACCTGTGATCGTAGGAGCAACCTCAACATTTCCAAGCTCCTTGCTGGCGTGCTCTACAAGCTCCTTTAGGGTCTCTTTGATATTCGCAAAATGACGCTTGTATTCCGAAAATAATATGTTATGTTCTTCGTCGATCACAGCAACCTTCACAGTTGTTGATCCAATATCGATTCCTAATTTCTTCATGTAATGCTTACCTCTTTTTACTATTTTCACTATTTACATTCTTGCAATTTTCGACATCTGACATTATATAAGAATGAATCATGAATTTCAACAGGAAAATATGAACATTTTCTACCTATAAAGAATAAAATAATCAGAAATGAGTATGGAGATATGCGGTATGGAGCATGAATGCAAGGGAACAGTACACAAAGTCGTTGCCGGGGATACGCTATACAAATTGTCAAAACTGTACGGTGTCCGCCTGATTGATATCCTGAAAGAGAATCCATATGTCAATGTCTACAACCTGCAGCCGGGGGATGAGATATGTATTCCAACGGAAGTGTACGAGGAAGAGGAACGTCGTTATTATACAGCAAAGGTCGGTGAGACACTTGGAAGCTTAGTGAACGAATTTGATACCGATATTGCAGATCTGGTGCAGTATAACCGGGAGCTTTACGATCTGCGTGTACCGCTTGGAACGATCATCCGGATCCCGCCAGAGAAAGAAAAACAGTCAATAGGAACAGATTGGTGAAAATGGGATAGAAGTGTATGAGAAAAGTGATTGCCACAGACGGAGAATCCGTGTGTGGCGATTGCTTTTTTTATGTATATAGGGTATAATGAAGCACGCTGATGCGTGCGTAGGTCATCACGCGTACGCGTGGTGACATGTTATAATATCGAATTGATATGCAAAGTGAAAGTGAGGATAATTTAATTTGAGTTTTTTTGCGAAGTTAGAGAAAAAATTTGGTAAATTTGCAATTCGAAATCTCCCGATCAAAATTGCAGTTGTGATGGCTATCTCGTATGTTTTATGGGCGTTTGTTCCGACGTTTGCGTACAAGCTTGTTTTTTCACCGTATGAGATCATGGTACAGCATCAGTTCTGGAGATTGTTCACATGGGTATTTTCACCACCGGGAGACCTGAATCTGATTAGTATTCTGATGATATTCTGTCTGATTTTGTTTGGACAGCAGATTGAACAGGCGATGGGAACATTTATGTTTAACCTCTATATATTTGGTACATGGTTCTGGAATACAGTGATCATGCTTGGCATCAGTATTTATTTTTACGCATCCGGTTCGATTCTTGGCATGCTTGATATGGGTATCTTTGCAATGTATTACTTTGATTATGGATTGTTCTTAGCATTTGCACTGATGTATTCGGATGCAAGAGTGTTGTTTATGTTTTTCCTTCCAATCCGTGCTGTCTGGATCGCAGTCATAGATATGGGACTGATGGCAGTGGAATTTATGCGGACAACCACGTTGAATCGGGGGTCCATCATTGCATATCTGGTGAATTTCTTCATCTTTTACCTGATCATGGGACGGGGTGTCGGCATGCGAAGCTCGAACAGCAAAGCGGCAGCCAGACGAAGGAAACGGGATTACGACCGTCGTGTGGAGAATCTGTCCCGTCAGGTAAATGGAGAGGCGGACCGTCGGCACAAGGCACAACAGATGGGATATCCATCAAACATTACGAAGCACAAATGTGCAATCTGTGGAAGAACGGAGCGGGATGGCGATGATCTGGAGTTCCGGTTCTGCTCAAAATGTAACGGAAATTATGAGTATTGCAACGAGCATTTATTTACGCATGAACACGTGAAATAGGAGCCAGCCATATGTGCGGAGCGCATATTTAGGATGCTGGCGACGACATGCCGCCGAGCGGATGCGAGGGGGCGTTACCCGAGAGCCAGCCATATGTGCGGAGCGCATATTCAGGATGCTGGCGACGACATGCCGCCGAGCGGATGCGAGGGGGCGTTACCGATAAAAAGGAGACTGAAACGATGATAGCAACATGTAAGAAATTAGTGACAGATATACAGAGAGACAAAGACTTGGACAAGAAGCTTCCGGAATATGCAGAACTGCTGAACAGACAGTATAACTGTTATGCAACCGTAAAGGGAAGCATGAATTATTATACGATGAAGGAAGTGTGTGATGAACAGGACGATAAGAACATGGATGTCTGCAAATATTTTGCACTTCTGACCGGATTGTTAGACCGTCATCTGGTTAAGCGTGAGGCAGTGGATGAAGATTCCATGGAAGCAATCGCACAGCTTCGAAGTAATGTAGAATATAAGATGCATATTCTGACAGCCTATACGGATGCATATGAGATCTATGAATATGTGTTAAACCGTGTGGAGGCAGCCGTGCGAGATGAGGTGGCACTGGTCGATGCAAAAGGACTTTCTGAGAAGATGTTTGCCTATGTATTTGCGGAGAATGATACGGTTGTTATAAACAGCAAATTACAGCTTCTGATGGCACAGCTTCCGGTACGTATGACGAAGAACAAGTTCTACGATATCATCAATTCGACACTGAACATCTACGAGGAGGGTGAGACAACCTCTGTGGATGAATTTGTCGATATGCTGCGCAGTGCAGTGCTTTTGAAGAAGCCAAAGGGCTTTGAAACGGAATATCCATTTTTATATCATGTGTATACAGATCTTGCAGAGACTGATTATGCAGCACTTACATTGCCGGAGTTTGAGAATCTGACAAAGCGTCTGAATCAGGCTGCAACGATCATTAACAACGAAGTGTCTGCATATATGCTGCTGCAGGAAGTCATCAATGATATCTATACAATTCTTCTAACGATTGATGCAGCATATGAGAAGAACAAGGAAGATGTGCCGGGCTATGCGGCAGCGCTACGGATTATCAAGGCATGTGTAAAGGCTGAGACGATCGATCAGTTGCCGGATGAGGTGATGGATGAGTTCTTCACGATTGAGGGTGTGCAGGAGCGTGTATATGAATCAATCGTAATTTTAGAAACTGTTTTGGATGAGATCCGGGTTGGAAAAGCAGAACAGATTGAAACACTTGCGCTGACAGAGGCATTTGACCGTCTGGACAAAGTGAGCAAGCTGCTTTCTACAAGCTTGTTTATTGATCTCGATAAGGTATCTGGAAAGGCAGAAACCGCAGATCATGCGTATATTACTGCGAAGAAGGAAGCACTTGTAAAGGAGCTTGCTGAGTTGTTTGCAGGTGTGAAGAAACCGGTTTACCGCAGTATGATGTGTAAGCTTCTGGCAGCCATGCCAATCTTCATGAACACACAGCAGGAGATCCGGGATTATTTTGATTATGTAATTGAGAATTGTAAGGATGACAGCGAACTTATGGCATGTAATAAGCTGATTTCAGAGATGATAGAGGAGTAATCGTGATTTTTGCTGATAAATGTTATACATACAATCTCACAGAGCGGAAGCAGGCAAGAATAAAAAAACGGATCAAAAGACATAAGACTGCCCGGAATCTGTATGTGATCGTGTTGCCGTTATTGCAGGATGGATTGTTGGAGATTTATCCATATAATCAGTTGTTACAGAAGCCGTATAGGAAGATGGATTCTCAGATACGGGTTGTCGGCTTTGCAAGAGGTAAAGAAATGGTAGAACAGCTTGTTGTACAGATCATACAGGATATGTATGATGAAACTGGGGAAGAATGGAAGGTAGAAGATTTTTTCTTTTGATTGAAAAAGAAGAAACACAGGTAGGAGTAGGGTAAGGAATGCTGCATGTATTGTTGCTTATTTTGAAAATAATCGGATGGATCCTTCTTGGCATCATAGGATTGCTTCTCTTGCTTGTGTTGTTGATTTTATTCTGTCCGATCCGGTATCAGGCAGATATCTCGTATCAGGGAGGAAAGACATTACGGGCAAAGGCAAAGATGCGGTACCTGATCGTAAGTGTCCGGGTGCTGTATGACCAGAGCCGGGAGAAGGATAAACTCGAACAGGAGATCCGGGTGCTCTGGTTCCGGCTTGGAAAGAAGAAAGCGGAAGCTGCGGAGCATGAAGCCGAGCATCTCGCTGACGAGGGATTCGATGATGCATGGGATGATAGCGATATGGATGAGTACGAGGATGAAATCTGCGAGGATCCAGTGCAATCACAGAAAAACACAGAAAAGGCACCGAAAAAAACAATAGATGTGTCCGATAAAATGATCAAGGCAGGCGATAACGTTACAAAAATACCTACGATACCGCTTCCAGGGACAGATACAACAGAGGAGACCGGATCCGGGACAGAGAAAGAATCCATGGAGGGATCAGAGGATGAATCAGAGCATGATATCTTTGATCTGGATGAACCAGATGATCTTCCAAAAGAAGAAAAGAAGCGATCGGGCAGATTGAAGATATTGTGCCATAAGGTGTGGGAGAACATTAAGAAGATCTGGACATTTGTGATAAATCACACACCGGGTAAGGTCGCGGAGCGTGTGACCGGCAAGATTGAGAAAAAGACGGCGACGGCAAAGAAAAAAATCCGACGGCTGCAGAATTTCTGGAATTTGTCGTGTACGGTAAAGACGCGCGAGTATTTGAAAAAATACATTCCGCGGACGTTGAAGCATATATTGCCGCGTAAGGTAAAGGGGTATGTGCATTACGGCATGGATGAGCCATACAAGACCGGACAGGTGACCGGGTATTTGAGCTTATTGCCGTTTGTATATCAAAAAGGGCTGTCGATGCAGCCAGATTTTGAAAAGAAGGTATTAGAAATGGATGTGAAGCTGAAAGGCAGAATCCAGCTTGGTTACCTGCTCCGAATCGTATTAAACAGAAATATATGGCGGACAATCAAGACCGCAAAGAAAGTAATGAATCAGTAAGGATAATATAGGAAAATGGAGGTAATAGGAAATGGCAAATGATTTTAATCAGACAGTTGGTTCTTTATTTCATGGAATGGATTCTCTGCTTACAACGAAGACGGTTGTCGGCGAGCCAACGAAGGTAGGCGATACAATTATTTTACCGTTGGTGGATGTGAATTTCGGTGTAGCTGCCGGTGCATTTGGCAAAAACGGCGGTTCCAACTCTGCCGGAGGAGGAATGGGAGGTAAGATGTCTCCAACTGCGGTACTTGTGATCCAGAACGGACATGCGAAGATGATTCCGGTCAAGCAGGGTGACACGGTAAGCAAGGTAATCGATATGATTCCAGAGGTTGTCGATAAGATTGCAACAGCCATGGGCAAGAAAGCAGATGTGGATATTGACAGCCCGGAGGTCAAAGAAGCCATCGAACACGCAAGTGAGAACAACTAGGATTTGATGTGAAATTACGTCTTTTCGGACTGTTTGCTTCATAGTATGTAATAGAGCAAAAACGAGGAAGAGGCGGCGTTGAAGGCATTATTTGGGTATTCGATTTTATTTATGGCGATTGGCATGATACTTTCGTATTTTGTCAGTGGTTTTTGTGAGTTTGTTTTAGTGACGGCAATGCTAATCCTGGCGTATGTATTGCTGTGTTTCGATTGTTAACAGGAGGCGCAAGTGGCAGAAGAAAAACAGAAGGCGTTGATTGAACTTCTGAGAGGACATAAGGTATATTTACAGACACATAATTTTCCGGATCCGGATGCGATATCGAGTGCATTTGGCTTGAAGCGGTATCTGGAATATTATGGAATTACATCGACCATCTGTTATGTCGGAAGTATTGACCGATTTAATACGAGAAAGATGATGGATACGTTTGGAATCGAGATTTATTCGTATGATGATATTCCGGACATGCAGGCAGAGGACTATATTGTGCATGTCGACTGCCAAAAACCGAATGCTAATACGGCAGACCTGCCGGGCGATGAGGTGGCGTGTGTTGACCATCATCCAATTTTTGTAAAGACAGAGGATTACAAGTATGAGGATATCCGGATTGTCGGTGCCTGTGCGAGTATTGTTGCATCATATTTTCAGACAAGCGGTGTTCCAATTGATGAGGATGTGGCAACGGCACTTGCCTATGGAATCAAGATGGATACGGCGGATTTTGTGCGAGGAACAACCGCGTTTGATATGGATATGATGGCATACCTGTTCAATTATATCAGTACGGAAAAGCTGAACAGTATGTACAATTCCACGATAGAATTTCAGGACTTAAAAGCGTATGGTGCGGCAATCGAGCATATTGAGGTGTTCGATTATGTTGGATTTACTTACATACCGTTTGAGTGTCCGAGTTCTTTGGTTGCGATTATATCGGATTTTATCTTGTCATTGGATGTGGTGAATGTAGCAGTTGTATACTCCGTCAATTCAGATGGCATTAAGTTCTCTGTGCGTAGTGAGCGGGCAGATGTCGATGCCGGAAAACTGATCTATCAGGCGTTGGATGGAATTGGCTCCGGTGGTGGACATGCTGCGATGGCAGGTGGATTTGTCAGCCATGAGGCACTCGATAAAATCGGACGAGACTATGACCGGAAATTAAAAGAATTATTTATGAATGCGATTCGTAAGAATAGGGGTGTGTAACATGAACGGGAGTACAGATATGAGTATGGAGCTTCTGATGAACTCCGATAACCCGGAAAAAGTGCTGCAGACGATGCAGCCATTTATAGAGTTGATGATGCACTATGAGTGTGCACTGATGGAGATTGAGACAAAGCTGAAGGTGTTAAATACCGAGTTTGCATCACAGTATAATCGAAATCCGTTTGAGTCGATCCGATGCAGATTGAAAAAACCGCTCAGCATCGTGGAGAAGATGAAACGGAAAGGACTTGAGATCTCGATTGAGAATATCGAGGAGAATCTGACTGATATTGCAGGTGTGCGTGTAATCTGCTCCTTCCCGGAGGATATTTATACGGTATCAGAGCTTTTGACAAAGCAGGATGATATCCGGGTTGTGTGTGTGAAGGATTACATACGAAATCCAAAGCCAAATGGATATCGCAGTCTGCATCTGATTGTGGAGATTCCGATTTTCTTGTCAAATGAGAAAAAATATATGAAGGTCGAGGTGCAGTTTCGAACAATCGCGATGGATTTCTGGGCGAGTCTTGATCATAAACTCAAGTATAAGAAGGACAATCTGAAACATCCTGAGATCATTGCGAAGGAATTGAAGAAATGTGCAGATACGATTACAGCGATGGATTATAAGATGCAGGAGATCCGGAGTCTGCTGGAATAATAGAGTGATTGTAATTTGAATTATCAAATTGATGCAAACAGAACAGGAGGCAGAAACAATGGCAAAACAGGTTTGGAAACCGGGAAATATGTTATATCCAGTACCGGCGGTTATGGTGACAACCGGTGATGGAAATGGAACAGATGATATTATCACGATCGCATGGACAGGAACCGTCAATTCTGATCCACCGATGGTATCGATCTCTGTACGAAAGTCAAGATATTCGCACGAACTGCTCACGAAAAACGGAGAGTTTGTCATCAATTTAGTGACGAAGGATCTGTGCTATGCGATGGACTATTGTGGCGTGAAATCGGGCAGAGATGTAGATAAATTCGCGGAAATGAAGCTGATGAAGGGCAAGGCACAGACCGTGTCGGTTCCTGTCATCGAAGAAAGTCCGGTCAATATCGAGTGCAAGGTCACACAGGTGATTGAGTTTGGCTCTCATGATATGTTCTTAGCAGAAGTAACAGCCGTACTTGCGGATGAGAAATATATGGATGAGACTGGAAAGTTCGATCTGAACAAGACAGATCTGATCGCATATTCCCACGGACAGTATTTCACGCTTGGCGATTATGTCGGTAAATTCGGATACAGTGTGCAGAAAAAGAAATAAGATATGATAAATAGTAGTATTTATCATACAAAAAGAACATTTGCAACGTTCACAAAAGTTTCAGACTTTGTTCGTTGACAGATGTTCTTTTCTTTTATACTATAAACTTGGTCAGCACCCTTGGAGAAGAAGGGAGCGAATATGTTTAGTAAAGTAAAAAGCTGTGCGGTTCACGGTGTGGACGGACGAATGATTGATGTGGAGGCAGATGTGAATGATGGTCTGCCGATATTTACCATGGTTGGATATCTGTCATCGTCTGTAAGGGAGGCATCGGAACGCGTGCGGACTGCGCTTAAGAATTCTGGCTTTCATTTGCCACCGAAGCGCATCACGATCAATTTATCCCCGGCAGATATGAGAAAAGATGGTTCTGGATATGATTTGGCGATAGCAACGGCAGTGTTGCTGTCACTCGGCATTACGGCAGAATTACCGATGGATCAGATGTTAGTACTGGGAGAATTGAGTCTGGACGGATCTGTCAAAGCGATTCCGGGTGTTCTTCCTATGGTTATCTGTGCCAGAGAAGATGGTATGACAGGCTGCATTGTCCCGAAAGAAAATGTGCGGGAAGCTGCTTTGGTGCAGGGAATATCCGTCATAGGCGTTTCGAGCCTGCAGGAGGCCATGGAGTATATTCAGGGAATAAAAGAAATAGAGCATACGAATGTTACGCAGCCGACGGGGGATGCATCGGAATATATGTATGATATTGATTTCTCAGATGTGGTTGGACAGGAAAGTATCAAACGGGGGATGGAGATTGCTGCGGCAGGGTTCCACAATGTATTGCTGACTGGTGCAGCCGGAGCCGGCAAATCCATGCTTGCGAAGCGTCTGCCGACAATCCTGCCCCGGATGAGCTTCGAAGAAAGTCTGGAGGTGACAAAGATATACAGCGTCGGAGGGATGTTACCGCCGGAAGGGGGATTGATCCACAGGCGTCCGTTCCGGGCACCACATCACACGATCTCGGAATATGCACTGATCGGTGGTGGCAGAGTCCCGACACCGGGAGAGGTTAGCTTTGCCCATTACGGGGTGCTGTTTTTAGATGAACTTCCAGAATTTTCCAAGCCGGTGTTAGAAGTGCTGCGCCAGCCGTTAGAAGACCGGAGAATCCGGATATCGAGAGTACAGGCGTCGTATGAATTCCCTGCGGATTTTATGTTTGTGGCGGCGATGAATCCATGTCCGTGTGGAAACTACCCGGATTATCGGAGATGTAGCTGCACGGAACAGCAGATCCGCCGTTATCAAAGCAAGGTAAGCGGACCGTTACTTGACCGGATCGATATCCGGATGGAGGTTAAAGGCGTAAAGCAGGAGGCACTTTTCTCCAAACAGAAAACGGAATCTTCGAAGACAATCCGGGCACGTGTGGAACAGGCAAGACAGATGCAGAAGGAACGGTTTGCCGGAACCGGACTGTTGTTTAATTCACAGCTTGATGGAAAGAATCTGGAGGAATATATCACGTTATCGGAGGAAGGAAAACGGCTGGTGCTTCAGCTGTTTGAAGAACAGGAATTGTCTGTGCGTGGTGTACACCGGGTATTAAAGCTTGCCCGCACGATCGCCGATCTGGCTGGCAGCGAAGAGATTGAAAATGCACATTTGCAGGAAGCAGCATTTTACCGTAACCAGGATGTATTTGCAAAGGAGGTTCTGTATGGAAACTAGAAGTGAGATGGCAAGGCTTTGGTTATATGGAAATCATGAGATATCATCAAAAGTAAAATATTATCTGATCCTACGGTATGGAACGGTCGAGCAGGCTATGGAGCAATCGGTATCGGAGCTTGAGAAGGAGCTGGCAAAGCAATTTGAACCGGCTGAATATCAGACGATTTTACCTCGCAAAAATTCAAATTATTTGGATGAAGTATACGGACGATTAAAGGAACGAAACATCCGGATCTTATATCCGGGGCATCCGTTATACCCGGAGAAGCTTACAAATATCTACGATAAACCGGAGATTTTATTTGCGCGTGGCAAAATCCGGGAGAGCATCAATTATTATAATCAGTCGGTTGCGATTGTGGGCGCACGGAATGCAGATACATACTGCAAAGAAATGACACGTATCTTCGCGAGGGAGCTTGCGAAGGCTGGAGTCCAGATTGTGAGTGGACTGGCCAGGGGCATCGATGGACAGGCACATCGCGGCTGCCTGGAAGCAGGAGGCTATACGATCGCAGTGCTTGGCTGCGGGATTAATGTCACATATCCGCGTGAGAATATCGAATTATTCGCGCAGATTGAAGAGCGTGGATTGATTCTGTCCGAATATTGTCTGGATGTACCGCCGCTTGCGTTTCAGTTCCCACTCAGAAACCGGATCATAAGCGGACTGTCGGATGGCGTTTTAGTATCCTGTGCCAAGAAGAAAAGCGGTTCTCTGATTACAGCAGATCTGGCACTTGATCAGGGAAAACAGGTGTACGCTCTGCCGGGCAGAGTATTAGATGCATTCAGTGAGGGTACAAATCATCTGATTCAGTTGGGAGCCATGTGCGTGACAAGACCGAAGGATATCCTGCTTGATCTGTGGGGAGAGGAACGCCTGAATATGGATGATGTTAGCGGTGCTGCATCCGGTAGTGCTGAAAAACAAAGTGAAACGAGGGATAACCTCACAGCCACTGAACGGACCGTATATGACCTTCTAGGCTTAGATCCGGTGCATGTGGATGATGTAATCGCTCAGGCAAGACTTGGCGTATCGACGACGATCAGTGTGCTGTATGAGCTGGAGCGGCGAAACGTGATCAAACAGCCGGTGCGAGGGTATTATATATGGAGTTTGTGAAGAAAAATCAGAGATGTGTAAATATAACAGTAAGGAATGATGGAGTAAAAGTTGTTGAAATTACAACTATTCAATTTAATGGAAAAAGAAAAATTGATTGGAATGGTGTGGAATCGTATTTAAGAAAATATGTAGGTGAATCGTATACCATAGATGATACCGATGAAGTTATTTTTATCGGAACAGATTTTCCAGATGAGTATTCACATAGTAATTACAACAAAAGAGCTTTAGGGACAATTGGAAAAGCAAAGGCAAATGCATCTCAGGCTATTCCAGAATTAGTGAAAATAGCAACGAATATAACATTTCGTACAAATAATGAGGAGAAACATAATAAAAATGCAAAATATGGATGGTATCGTTGTACAGTACATTTTACAATACCAATTACGAATGAAGATAGAATAATTATTGGTAAAAATAAATACCAAGGTCGAATGATTATACGATGTGATTCAGATGGGAAAAAATATTTATATGATATTATTGACATAAAAAAAGAAACGTAGTAACCCGCTTGAGCAATACTGCTGTACGGCACAAAACCACATTTCTTAAAAAGAATATTACTATTGATTAGATTTGTTGTCAAGATAAAATATTTATGATAATATCATAAATAAGTGGAGACTCCTGCCGTTAAGTGGAATATGAAAAGCGATAGTTCTGCTGAGGTGGAACTACAAAAGGGCTATGTATTTATGCACATAGCGATAAAGTCTATATAATGGTGTAAATTACAAATCATATAAAAAAGAGCCAAGTGCTCATCTTTCAGTTATAATTAAGTTACCACACAAAACATAATTGAAAGGATGAAACTCATGGCTCAATTACATTTTACATTAGATAGTGATTTTTTTGTAGGACTTTTTTCAGAAACTAAGGATGAAGCCTTCGGCAAGCTTATGGAAGCTTTACTTAATCAAGTGCTTCAAGCTGAATCTACCGAACAACTTGGTGCTAATAACTATGAACGTTCTCAGGAGCGTTCCGATTATAGAAATGGAACCCGGACAAGGTCATTAACCACTCGCATCGGAAAGATTGAATTACAAGTTCCCAGACATCGTAATGTCCCATTTAAGACTTCCTTATTTGAGAATTACCAGCGTAATGAGCAAGCTTTAATTACAACCATGATGGAAATGGTAGTGCAGGGCATATCAACCAGAAATGTCAAAAAGGTAACTGAAGAACTCTGTGGAGAGTCTTTCTCTAAATCTACTGTTTCTGAAATTTGTAAGGAACTTGATGTTCCAATTAAACATTTCAAGGAACGTTTACTGCCGGAACATTATCCGTTTATTATTGTTGATGCGATATATTTAAAAGCCCGCGAAGATCATCGTGTCAAGTCCAAAGCATTGTTTGTCGCTATTGGAATAAACAATACAGGTCACAAGGAAGTACTCGGTTTTGAAGTATACGATTCTGAGAAAGTAAATACTTGGAAGGACTTCTTTGAAAGTCTTAAAAGTCGTGGCTTACGTGGCGTGGATATTGTGATATCAGATGCGCATGCGGGACTTGTTGAAGCAATAAAGGAATGCTTCTCTGGTTCTTCATGGCAGCGTTGCCAAGCTCATTTTACTAGAAATATCATAGATAAGTGCCCCAAAAAATACAGCACTGGTTTGGCTTCTGAATTGCGAGATATGTTTAATGCAACTACTATTGAAGAAGCCCGTCGCCTAAAGGAATCTATATACGATGAATATCAGGATGTTGCAAATGAAGCAATGGCTGTCCTTGATGAAGGTTTCGAAGATAGCATTACAATCATGGCATTACCTTCAAAATATCGTATTGCAATAAGAACCAGCAACATAATAGAGCGTGAAAACAGAGAGATCCGAAGACGTGAAAAGGTCATTCAGATTTTTCCTAATACGGAATCTATTATTCGACTAATTGGTGCAGTTCTTCAGGATGATCATAATGATTGGAGTGTCGGTCACAGAATTTTTGATATGAAAGAGTACTACGACAAACTAAGTTCCATTCAATCCAATCTCCTGAAAATAAAGGCAGCATAGATGAACTAACATAACTGAAAGATGAATTTACACACAATTTTGGACTTGACTCACATATAGCTTTTTTTATAATAAAAAAGAAACGAACACCCCGCTTGAATCGTAAGATTGTACGGTAACAAACCCATTTCTTATAAAGAAGTTACTACGATATAGTAGAATTGTCAAGAAAATGATTCTAGTAGTTTTGATTAGGATTGAATATACTAGTTCTTTTGTATTTCAGAAAGATGACATAAGATATGGATATGCAATTCTGCCAATATAAGCTATAATTAACATCATGAATTTAACAATCGGAATTTGGTGGTGAGATATAAAAATATGCAACAAGCGATATTAGAATGTAAAAAAGGGCCTGTATATTATTGGTATACCAATATTGATTTTGCTAAAAGGACAGTTTTTCTTTTACATGGATTAACTGCCAATCATGCAATGTTTGATAAGCGGATTGAATTTTTGAGTGGTAAATATAATGTGATAGTATGGGATGCACCTGCACATGGAAAATCAAGACCATATTCGAATTTTTCATATGAGGATGCTGTTGCCGTGATGTTACAAATATTGAATAAATTGAAAATTAAACAAGTTGTGTTGATTGGACAATCAATGGGTGGTTATATTGCACAGTCTTTTATTTCAAGATATCCTGAAATGGTAATAGGATTTGTGTCAATAGATTCAACGCCATTCGGTAATTATTATTCTAAATCAGACATTTGGTGGTTAAAACAGATAGAATGGATGTGTAAACCATTTTCAGAAAAAATGCTTAAAGTATCAATGGCAAAACAAAATGCTGTTACAAAAGCAGGACGAGATAATATGCTTGAAATGGTTAGTGATTATAAAAAAGCAGAACTTTGCCATTTGATGGGAATTGGCTATGCAGGATTTTTGGAAGATAATAGAGAATTGCAAATATCTTGTCCACTGTTACTAATAGTTGGGGAAAAAGATAATACAGGAAAAGTAAAACAATATAATAAAAAATGGTCAAAAAGAACTGGAACGAAGATTACTTGGATTCCTGATGCAGCACATAATTCTAATGTTGACAATCCTGATTTTGTGAATTGCTGCATAGGGGAGTTCTTGGCAAATTTATAATTAGGCAGGATTAGTTGGCAATCGTGTTGCAGAGATTTTATGATAATATCTGAATTCCGTTTTGTCGGACTGAAAAATCGAGTGTAGGAGGATACATGCCATGAAATATACGAATAAGCATATAAAAGAAGAATACAAATTCAATCAAATATGGCGGACAATTGGAATGATCCTCTTATTGATAGGGATATTATTGGTGGGATTTGGATTGATTCAGACAAAGAGAAAGATGGATTGTGTCCGACCATTTGAACAGGTATTACAGGAAGAATCCAATCCTGCAAATCAGACAGCATATATTGATATTATTCGGGTACCGGAGAAGCTGGCGGAAAATAAATATGAAGGATATTACCTTGTAACAACCGCTGAGGAAAGCTATATTGTAGAGATGCAACCGGAACAGTTCGTAGATTTGAAGCAGAGAGTGGAAGAGAACGGTACGGCAAGAGTGGAAGGCATGACGAAAGTTGTGATTGATGAAAACGTAAAAACAATCGTAAGTGCGTATATCAATCACAAATTTATTGATATACGTATGACGAAGCTTACCTATGGAAAAATACTCAAGGAAGGATATTTTGC
>DJEI01000111.1:4285-87594 GCA_002431865.1 Lachnospiraceae bacterium UBA5902 | reverse complement strand
CTTACCGTGCCGTCTGACACATCCAGCGGCTCCCATCCGTAGGTCTGTCTGTGTACCCGGTAGGATACCGACTCTTCCTTCGTGCTTGCATTCTTCGATTCCTTCGGAACGATCTGCACCTGCAGCTCCTCCAGTCTCTTACTGAGGTTTCTCGTTCCTGCATACGCGCCGTTATACACCCATCCCTGCTGATCGCCGTAGGTCTGGATATGCACCCTGTATCTCACATCATAGTGCTTTGCAAGCTCCCCGGTTAACTTAATCCGGATTCCTTCCAGACGCTTCGCCTGCCCGTGGGTTCCTGCCCGCTGTCCGTCACTTACCCAGTCCGTCCACTCATACGTCTGGCGGTATGCCTGATAGGTGATACCTCCGGAATACCCCGTGTTATTCTGAAGCTTTACTGCGATCTCCTCCAGCCGCTTCGCCTGCCCCCGCGTTCCAAGCACCAGCGTCGGATAACCGCCCATGTAAGACACTTTCCCAGCAGTATCTCCGTAGGTCTGGATGTGGCTGTAGCTTCCGCCGTTCGTCCCAAGAACAAACGACACTCCGGTATCCGCAGCATATGCTGTCTGGCTTGGCAATCCTGACAAAATCAATCCGCACACGATCAGAATTCCAATGATTTTCTTAAACACTTTCTTCATCTTGTATTTTCCTCCCCATTTTATATGCCTGCCGATTTCTATATATGCAACCATACTTGTTTAACATTCACTTATATGTTTCATACTTCCTGCTTTTCTCCGCCATGCAGCAGAAGCTCTAATATCACCATCTCGGTTGCGAGCTTATCCCGCATCTTACCTGTTTTGATGCTCGTGTCTGCTTCCTGACATAACCGCACACAGGAAAGCAGCTGCTCTTTCGTAAAAGAGCGCGCCTGCGCAATATATTTTTTGACAAAATACGGACGGATGCCGAACGTCGAAGCAATCTGTCCCTCCGGTGTACCGGTATCCAGTGCAAACCGGATCTTCAGAAGCTGCATGAAGTTCCGTGTAATCAACACGAGAATCTTCATCGGCGCCTCCTGCAAATACAGCAGATCATCATATAACTCCATTGCCTTTTGCTTCTTTTTCTCTGATATCGCATCAATCATATCGAAGATTTTGTCCTCCACCTGATTCACACAAAGCAGGTCAATGTCTTCTTTTGATACACTTCCTTTTTCCACAGCATAGGAACGAAGCTTATCTGCTTCATTTTTAAGCAGATTCATACTCGTTCCAACCCGATCGATCAGATACCGCAGTGTCGCTCCGCTGATTGCAATCTGGTCTTCCGCAAACATTCCATTTAACCAGACAGCTAACATCTCACTGTCCGGTGCATCAAACATCGCTACCGTACCAAGCTGTGCAACAAGCTTGCTTAGTTTCTTCCGGTTGTCAATATTCTTCTCCACGAAGATCAGCACTGTCGTATCTGGTAGTCCCTCTAAGGCTTCTTCCAGCTTCTCACAGCCGTTCTTGAAGAAATTGCTGTTCTCCACCAGCACCACTCTGCGTTCTGTAAAAAAAGGCATGGTATCTGCAAATTCAATGATATCCTCTGGCTTGGAATTCTCACCCTTGTAGGTGATAAAATTCATTGTATCGTTTGGATCAATCATCGCCGCAATCAGCTTGTCCCGATACTGATAGATCAGGTATGGCTCCGTTCCGCCAAGCAGGTACACACGACTGAATTCTTTCTTATTGATTTGTTCATTTAAAATGGCCATGCCATTTGCTTTTTCTTTTTTTGCCATGTTGACTCCGATATAAAACGCTAACTACACTTATTATTCGGTATGTTTACCTTTTTGTTACGTTTGAATACCTCTTTGTTTTCAATGAATACATTGTATCACACCTTTCTTCTTGTATCAATTTTCTGACACAATCTATTCATTATACTTTCTATTTTTTCCACCATGTAACAAAAGCTCTAACAGTTATCTTCCCCGAAAAACAACTGCGCCCATCTCATCCGTCCGAAGTACCTTCGTCCCTTCCTGTGCTAACCCTTGTAACACTTCCGCGTGTGGATGTCCATAACGGTTATTGTATCCACAGGAAATCAAACCATAGTCCGCATGCGCATAGACCCCCTCCACATACGAGTACTTCGAGCCATGATGCGGAAGCTTGATACAATCATAATCCTGTTGTATATCCATATCTGCGACGGCATCTGCATCCATGTCTCCAGTAAATAACATGTTAAATGTATTAGAATGATATGCCAGTGCCAGACTCGCTGCATTCTTATCCTTTGCGCGATATTCTGCAGTCGGATGCAGGCAGGTAAGCGTAAATGTATCATCGCCGATCACGTCGCCCTCCCTCATCCACACGATTGTGATTCCGGCAGCCCGAATCACTGCTTCTAACTCTGCCAATGCCGCATCCTGAAACACATAGGCGGAAAAGACAACCGTCCGCACCTTGATCTGCGTCAGTTTTCCCTGCAATAAAAGTTCTTTTAATCCACTGATATGATCCTCATCGGTATGTGTCACAAACCAACAGTCAATCTCCGTCATGCCCTGCGACCGCAGCGCCGGAAGCAGTGTATATGTCCCACATTTTGACTGCGACGTTGAGCCGCCATCGATTACAAGATTTCTTCCGTCCGGCGATCGTATCAGGATTCCATCGCCTTGTCCGACATCTAAGAAATAGATTGCTTCTGTGCGTTGCTGCCACACGCATAACGCCTGTCCTGCCCCCTGTAACAGCATACTTATAAGGATCGTGCATACAGTGTAGCGCACGACCTCTCTTTTACGCCAGAACCTGCCGGTATGTTTATATACAAAGTCCCGCAGCTTATTTCTTGTTTTTGTGCGAAGCAATACCAGCATGCATGCAATCCCGCCATACCACATGCCAATCTGCCAG
Organism: Lachnospiraceae bacterium UBA5902; assembly: GCA_002431865.1. Taxonomy (GTDB): domain Bacteria; phylum Bacillota; class Clostridia; order Lachnospirales; family Lachnospiraceae; genus Coprococcus_C. The sequence goes on along the minus strand of DJEI01000111.1, from coordinate 84,700 downwards.
CCTCGTATCTCTCCTGTAACAAGTGTATTCCACGGCAGTTCCAGTGTCCTTTCGCAAAGCCATGTATATCCCTGTAACATCCACCCAACCGGCAGCATGACGAACCTGCCAAGCGAAATCGTGCCAATGGATACAAGCAAGCCGAACCAGCTTCCTGCTACCACAACCGTCATCCCCGGTACAACGATCAGATTCAGCAATCCTGCATAGACTGGTATCTCGTAATAGGTTTTTGCCACTACGGGCAGCATCATTCCCTGCAAGGTTACAGAATAAATCAGGCTCTGCACCATGCGGAACCGCATCGGATACCGCTTCTGAAACCGCCGAAAGCCAGCTTTCTTATGCAGACGTTTCATTCCATAATTTCCAAGTGAAATCCCGGCAATCGCCATATAGCTTAACTGCATCCCGGCATCTAAGATGCGAACCGGGTTGCATAGAAGCATAAAGAACAAGGCAATTCCCATCGCAGTCGGCATATCATAGGATTTCCCGAACATCTGCGCCACAAGAAAAATCACCATCATCCAGATTGCGCGCATCGTTGCCAGACTCATTCCGGTCATCATGCCGTACAACAAAAGTCCTGCTATCGTGATAATTCCTGCTGCCGGAATCGGCACACGAGCCCGCCGGATCAGTCGAAAGAGCAGTCCTCCAAGCAGGGAAATATGAAGTCCTGATATCGCCAGAATATGCGCAATCCCACCCATCTGATATAATGTTTTGAGTTCTGTATCTATCCCCGATTTTTCTCCAAGCAGGATTCCCGACACAAGTGATGCCTGTTCTTCCGGAAGAAGCTTTGCAATCTGGCAGTCTGCCCGTACACGCAATTCATATAATATACGTTTTCCCCGATAATACAAATACCTTGGCAACCCAAGTATTTTCCGCTGATCAACGGTAATCGTTGTCACCTGCGGTGCATAGTAATATCCGCTGATATTCCGGGCAAGATAATAGCTGCGTGATTGGAATCCACCCGGATTTCTCGCATGCTCGAATGTATCGTAAGTACCTGTCACCTGCACAATCTCCGCAATCGCATGCTCCCCTTCCACGCCACGGAGCAGAATATTTCCATACACGTCCTCTCCGTCCAGCACCCGCATCGTCCATGTCTCTCCCTGCCGGTCAGTCAGAATCCCCGCACAGATGACAGACTTCCCCTGCGCCTCCGCTCCCGCTGCATAGGTTATAATGTCGCAGCCATTTTCCTTCCGGATATCCGGCTTCTCCCGTAATTCCTGCGGAATACGCAAAAAAGCGCCAAGCATCCCAAGACCAATTCCCAGTCCAAGAGCGCATGCGCTTTTTCCCTGTTTTTTCTTCCGCATGAAAATCCCAACGCAAACAAGCATAGCACTCACTATGCCTATCTCGCCCACCGTTCTTGTGTACAGGCCAATCACCTCTCCAAGTGCATACGCCAAAGCCACACAAAATACTGGTCGTTTCATACGTCTCCTATATTCTTTTATTCTTGTACTACATTTGCATTAAACGATAATGGTTTGTCTATTGCAACCACATTCCGGTACATCGGCACGATCTTTCCATCAATCAGAATCTGTACCGTATCTACATCCGTCTGTGCAATCACCGAATTTACGACTGCATACAACGCAAGCTCTGGCGAGACCGTTCCCATGGCACTTGTAAATTCCTCTGACAGATCCAGATAGCAGACCGAATCATGAACCGACACCTGGTTCACCTTTGTGTCCGGTGAAAGGACTTTTTTCTGCACCAGTTCCCGCACGATATACTCCTGATCGGACGTCTGTGGCTCCGACTGTACTTTGATTCCATAAGATTCCAGTGCAGTTCCCTGCGCATTTGGTGCATACATGGTGATCGATTCCTCTGTCAGACTCGTTTCGTCGGTACCATAATAATAAATAGAATCCCGCAGGAACAGCTGCTCTGCATACACGTTTTCGTCATTTCCCTTTACTGTCAGTGCAATGCTGGAAATATCATCCATCTGAAACAATGTCTTCGTCGTGGCTGCCATGATCAGCAATATATCTTCCTGCTCGTAACTGCCTTCCACAAGCGTGATATCCATCTGTAAACTGTTATCCTCGCCCATCATATAACTGTAAGCTTCGATCTTCGATGTTTCCAGTGCTGTGAGTGCCGTCATCGTATCCTCCACGCAGGACGCGATCGCATCCGGTGTTTTCAACTGGTAATCTGCATCGGCACGCACAACTGTGTTATCCTCTGCCAGATACAGATGAATCATATTATCTGCAAGCGGTGTAATCTCTCCGCTCTGCGCTTTTCCACAGGCTGTCAGACAAAGCAGTGCCGCGATCACACATCCGTTTTTCCAATCCATCTTTCTCATTCTGCATCGCCCTCCTTTCGTGTTGTATCCACGGAGGCATCCGATTTCATCGGAATGCGAATGGTAAATGTAGTGCCCTCTCCAGACTCGCTGTACAATTTGATTGAACCCTTGTGCATCTGAATGACGCTTTTCGTGATAGCAAGTCCAAGTCCTGTACCACCGGTATCCCGGCTTCGCGCTTTATCTACCCGGTAGAAACGTTCAAATACATGCTCCTTGCAGTCATCCGGGATTCCAACACCGGAATCTGCAACCTTCACATAGAAGTTGCGGTGGTCTGCATTGAGCGTCACTTTCACCCAGCCATTGTCAACATTGTACTTCACCGCATTCTCTATAATATTCGTCAGAGCCAGACTCAGTTTGACCTCATCCACCCATGCCGTCACATCACGGTAACTCTCGTAAGTAATCTGGATTCCACGGCTTTTGGCGATTGGCGTTACGCGCTTCAGGATCACCTCCAGCAGATCATTAATCTTTATCTCCTTGATATTCATCGCGGCTGATTTTTTATCCATTTTTACAAGTGTCAGCAGATCGGTAATAATTTTACTTTCTCTGTCAATCTCATCCACGATATCAGTCATAAATTCCTTGTACATCGCAAGATCCGCAGATTCATTCTGTATCAGAGAATCTGCCAGCACCTTCATCGACGTGATCGGCGTCTTTAATTCATGTGACACATTCGATACAAACTCCTGTCGTGTGGAGTCAATGACCATCAGCTTGGATATCGTCGCATTGTAACGTTCTGTCAGCTGTTTAAACTCCTTGAATCCACGCACTGGAATCTGTGTCTCCAGCTGTCCTTCTCCAGCAATCTCCATCTGCTGATTGATACGCTTGATCCCACGTGAGCTTGCATTTCCAATCGCCCATGCTGCACCAATGCAGATTGCCATGATAAGTGCAAATGACAACCAGTTTCGTCGTTCTACCCGGCGTTCAATTACCTTCAGGCTGTCCGTCGATGCCTGAATCACAAGCACGCCCTGTACATCCTGTTCCTGCTTCACAGCTGTGATATATTCAAGATATCCATCCTTCTTCGATATCTTCTTACTCGCCTGTCCGCGCATTACAGCCATAATATCCGGATTTACAATCTGTGCATTTTCATGGTTTCCATAAGTATCCCTGATCACCCGGTACTCCCGGTTTATCACAAGCACCCTGCCGTAAAAAGTCGTCGCGACACCCTCGATACGAAGATTTAAATCCTGTGGGTCATCGAGCGTCATATGATTCTCAAGCAGATTATTCTTCAGATATTCCGCCTGCGCCATCACATTTTTTTCAAGCTGTTCCTGATATCGCTGCACATACAGACGGCTTGACATCAGCGAATACACAAGCATAATCCCTGCACACAGCACGATGATCAGAAACGTCACAAACCATCGGAGGCTGATGCCCATATGCTTATGCTGGCGCTTCTCCGCCCGTTCCCGGCGTTTCAGCTTTTTACGTTCTAATTTTTCATCCTTTTTTTCTTCTTTTATTTCGTCTTTCACGTTGTTTCATTCCGTCCTTTTCCAGAATACCACTACTATATCACACCGTCCGTTTTGCTTCAAGGCACTTGTACAATCCATGCGAAATTGCTATGATACAAGTACAACACTGAAAGGGGGATACACTTATGAATTTTGATCCTGTTTCCATGCCAAAGGTCGAACTGCACTGCCATCTGGACGGTTCTTTGAGCAAAGAATTCCTGATGCAGACCTTACAGCTTTCGACACTGGACATGCATACAATACAGGCACCTGCCAACTGTCAGTCACTTGCCGAATATCTGACCTGCTTTGACCTTCCGGTATCCGCACTGCAGGAAAAAGAACATATCCGGGATGCCGTCGTTGATGTCGTGCGACAGGCAGCCGCGGAAAATGTCCGCTATATGGAAATCCGGTTTGCACCTATGCTGAGCGTCAACAGTCACCTGGATCTGGAAAATGTCGTGCAGGCGGCTGTCTATGGATGCCAGAAAGCATTTGACCGGTATGGAGTATTCACCAATCTGATCTTATGTGCGATGCGCCATCACTCCCCACAGCAAAATCATCTGGTTGTCCGCTGTGCCAGAGAATTCTTAGGAAATGGCGTCTGTGCGTTGGACCTTGCTGGTGATGAAGCCGGACATCCAAACGAGGAATTCGAAGCCTTGTTTGAAGAAGCAAGGCGGTTGGAGGTGCCCGTCACAATTCATTCCGGCGAATGTGGCAGTGCCAGAAATGTTGCACTTGCCCTCCAATATGGAGCACGCCGGATCGGACATGGCATTGCAGCCATCAAAGATCCTGCTCTGCTGGAAGCCTGTCGCAACGCACACATCGGTTTTGAGCTTTGTCCAACCTCGAATTTCCAGACAAAAGCAGCGACTGAACTGGACGCGTATCCACTCCATGCGTTTCTGGATTTTGGACTGCTTGCAACAATCAACACCGACAACCGCACCGTGAGCCACACAACGCTGACTGACGAATATACCTTTGCCCTTGAAAAGCTCCACATAGAAAAAGAAGATCTCCGGACACTGTATAAAAACAGTGTGGAAATCTCCTTTGCCTCTGACTCTGTCAAGCATCAATTACTGTATCTTCTGCCATAGCGAACTTTTTCGCTGTGTGCAGATTACTCGTGGAAATAATATCCCACGCCCCATTTTGTATGAATGTATTTTGGATCGGCTGGTGTTGCCTCAATCTTCTCACGAAGTCGACGCACATGCACATCCACGGTTCTGGCATCGCCCGGATAAGATGGTCCCCAGATAGTTTTGAGCAACTGCTCTCTGGAATATACCTTGTTCGGGTTTGATACCAGCAGATATACAAGTTCAAACTCCTTAGCTGTCAGGTTGACTTCCTTGTCATCGATATATACCCGGCGGCTGTCCACATCAATCTTCAGTCCCTTTGTCTCGATTACCTTCTGATTTTCCTGTTCCGGCACATTCCGGTTATTCCGACGGAAAATCGCTTTGATTCTCGCCTTTACTTCCAATATATTAAACGGCTTTGTTATGTAATCGTCTGCGCCATATTCCAGTCCCAGTATCTTGTCCATATCATCGCCCTTAGCTGTCAGCATAATGATTGGCACATCCGAAAACTCGCGGATCATCTGACACACTTCCAGTCCACTAAATCCCGGCAGCATGATGTCCAGTAAAATCATATCGTAATGATTTGCCTTTGCAAGCTCCAGTGCGGTTTCACCATCGTAAGCAACTTCGACTTTCATATCGTCCTGCTCTAAGCTGAACTTGATGCCCTTTACGATTGACTTTTCATCATCTACCACCAAAATTTTCTTCATTCTATACACCTCATCCCACAATAATTAAGTCCTTGATTTGATTATATATGCCCTCTTTAATTCCACGGATATTCATAAGTTCCTCCGTGTTCTGAAACTTCCCCTGGGCTTCCCGATATGCGATAATCGCATCCGCTTTGCTCTCGCCAATTCCTGGCAATGTCATCAGTGTGTCTTTCCCGGCGGTATTGATATTGATCTTCCCATCCGTTTCCACATTTTTAACGGCTGGTGCATCCTGCGCCGATGTCCCATCTGTCTCCCGCTCTGATAAGGAAATCCCGCTCGTCTCCTCGACGGTTGGAATGTAAATCTGCTCTCCTTCCACAACGGTCTGCGCCAGATTCACATAGGTAACATCTGCATCATCGGTAAATCCGCCTGCCATCTGCACCGCGGTTTCTTTGATTGCTGAACCTGTCACATAGTAGACGCCCGGCTGTCGTACCGCGCCGCACACATATACAGCCACCTCGTCTGGCTGCTTTGCTATGTCTGCTTCCGTTGCGGTCGTTGCAAGCACCTCTGTCGATGAGACTTCCGTTTCTTCTCTGGCGGTATCATCCACCATCTGCGTTTCCGTCATCTGTGCCTCGCTGGTAAGCAGCATCGCCTGTCTGCCACAGCCACACAGAACCGCCGCCAGCATACAGCCAGCGATTAATATTTTTATGTATTGCAAAATGAAATAGCTCCCTTCTAAAAAAGTCTGGTATTCCATATTGCATATTCAAGACATACACCCATTGTACAGAACTTCCTCCCGAATTACAATAGGCGGATTTCACGAAAAAAAGTTACTTCTCCCACTGAAAAATGATAAATCCCACTACGGACACAATGATACCAACCAGCTTCGTCCACTGAAAATCTGCTTTCTCGACACCAAACCAACCAAAAAGCTCGATCAGGTATGCGATCAACAGCTGGGAAATAACGATCAGCAGCACCGCCTTCGCCGGTCCCAATCCTGCCATCGCTGTAATGACGGTCCATGTGATAAATGCACCGATCACACCGCCTAGCAGCATATATTTGTGATCGACCTGTGCAAGCGAGAATATCCCTGCCTGATTCCGCTCAAAGATCGCCCACAGGGCAATCGCAACAACAAACCCGGAAAATGCCACCCACGCAGACGCAAGCCACGTAGACGTCTGCTTTGTCACGCCTGTATTAAATACACCCTGCACACTCATCAACGCACCGGATATCAATGCAACTATTATTCCCCACATAAAAAACTACCTCCATAGACAAAATGTATATAGAGGTAGTTTGTGTTAATTATTTCATTTTCATTCGGACAACTTAGAATAATGGCTCCTTCAAAATCGCGGTACCAATACCCTTTTCTGTAAAGAACTCCAGAAGCAGGCAATGCTCTACACGACCATCGAGCATATGGACACGTGCAACACCGTTCTTCATTGCCTCGATACAGTTTGTAAGCTTTGGAAGCATACCGCCGCCGACAACGCCGCTGTCGATAAATTCCTGTGCTTCGTTAATATCCATCTCGGAAATCAAAGTTGACTTGTCCGTTGGATCTACGAATACACCTTCGATATCGGTCAGGAATACCAGCTTCTCTGCGTTGATGGCTGTTGCGATCGCACATGCTGCATCATCTGCATTGATGTTATAGCCATGATAATCGTCGATGCCAATACCGATTGGCGCAATAACCGGGATGAAATCATTTGCAATCAGTGTATCAATGATTGTTGGATCTGCAGATACAACCTCACCGACATATCCGATATCCTTGCCACCGGAAAGCTTCTTCTGTACCTTCAGGAGCCCGGAATCTTTACCGCTGATACCGACTGCCTTTAATCCAAGCTTCTGCATCATGGACACAAGACTCTTGTTGACCTTGGAAAGTACCATCTCTGCGACATCGAGAGTCTCCTCATCTGTCACACGCAGGCCATTTACGAACTCGGATTCTTTGCCGATCTTCTTCAGCCATGCGCTGATCTCCTTGCCGCCTCCATGCACAATAATCGGCTCCATACCAATCAGCTTCAGCAAAGCTACATCCTTAATAACATTGTATTTTAAGTTCTCATCAACCATTGCACTTCCGCCGTATTTGACAACGACACGTTTGCCATTGAATTTCTGTATGTATGGAAGCGCCTCAATCAGTGTCTGCGCTTTCGCAAGTATCATATCCATTGAATCATTATTTACCATCTTTATTTTCCTCCTCTTATATGGTAACGCCCCTCGCTTTGCTCGGCGGCAGGTCGTCGGATGCATCCGAAATCTCTCGCTTCGCTCATGATGGCATCCTCCTAAGAACGATAGTCCGCATTGATCTTCACGTAATCATATGTGAGGTCACAGCCCCATGCCGTTGCTTCCGCATCACCATCGCGTACATCGACCTTCGCGATCACAACATCCGGTGATAAGATCTCTGCTGCCTTCTCCTCATCAAAAGCAGTTGCTACACCATTTTCGACCAGTGTGATCTCACCTTTTTCAGACGCCATCACGATATCGACCTTGAGTGGATCAAACTGTGCACCCGAATAGCCCATTGCACAGAGGATTCGTCCCCAGTTTGCGTCCTTTCCAAAGATCGCACATTTCGTCAGGTTGGAAGTGATGATCGACTTTGCAAGCACCTTTGCTGTCTGCTTATCCTTCGCATGTGATACCTGTACCTCGAACAGACGGCTTGCACCCTCACCGTCACCGGCGATCTGTTTTGCAAGGTAAGTATTGACTGCAAGCAGTGCCTCCTTGAATGCCTCGTAATCTTCGTTTTCCTCGGTAATCTCCGGATTGTCTGCCATACCATTTGCCATCACTAAGACGGTATCGTTCGTTGATGTATCCCCGTCCACCGATACCATATTAAATGTATCCTCGATAGAACCTTTCAGTGCCTTGTCCAGCAGTTCCTTGGAGATTGCCGCATCTGTCATGATAAATCCAAGCATCGTTCCCATATTTGGATGGATCATTCCGGAACCTTTACACATTGCTCCAAATATAACTGTCTTTCCGCCGATTGTTGTCTCATAGGCAATCTGCTTCGGATGGGTATCGGTTGTAAGAATTGCCTCAGCAGCATCCTGTGCGGACTGTACATCGCTTTTCAGCATGCCGGAAAGCTTCTTCACACCATCCGTGATCACATCCATCGGCAATGTAAATCCGATGACACCGGTTGATGCAACCAGCACCGTATCAGATGGAATATTCAAGGCCTCGCCAGCCAGCTTTGCTGTCTCGACGGCATTCTCATAGCCTGCCTGTCCGGTACATGCATTTGCAATACCGGTATTGACGACAACCGCCTGTGCCACACCTGCGTCCGTGACCTTCTTGTCCCAGAGTACCGGAGCTGCCTTGACAAGGTTCTTCGTGAAGGTCCCCGCGGTTACCGCCGGCTTCTCCGAGAAGATCATTGCCATATCCTTATTTGTCTTTCCTTTTTTGATTCCGGCTCTTGTACCGGCTGTTGTATATCCCTTTGCGGCAGTTACGCCGCCTTCGATCTGCTTCATCTCGATTTCCTCCTATCTGCATTACCTCGGTAATTGCGAATCAACTATATCGAATATATTTCAATAACGATTCATTCTATATACAATGTATTGAAACCAAGATATTCTAAATATTCTGCTCTAAGCTTTTCAAAAATACGCCACCACCGCCAATTCGCCATCCTTGGCTCAATGGCGGTTTGTTTGAACATCGTGTTCAAACATGGCTTGTTATCTTACAGAATATTAAGAATATCTAAGTTTCAAACATATCGTATATTAGAACGAATCATTATCGAAATATATGCTATACTCTTATTGTTGATTCGCAATTACCATTTACTCTTTTCATCTAAGTAATATACAAATCGTTGTTGCTCAACCTTACCTTGTTATGGGAACATTGGTGGCATCAGAAGTCCTTCTTCTTCTGGTAAGCCCATGATCAGGTTCATGTTCTGGACTGCCTGTCCGGCAGCACCCTTCACCAGATTATCCATCGCACCCATCACAACAACACGCTTCGTTCTTGGATCAATCACAAAGTTCACATCCACATAGTTGCTGCCTTCTACCCAGCGTGTCTCCGGACAGACGCCCTTTTCAAGCACACGCACGAAGCGCTCTTTGCCATAATATTTATCATACACTGCCTTGATATCCTCATAAGAAACATCCTTCACAAGCTTTGCATATGCTGTTACCAAAATGCCCCGGTTCATCGGTACAAGATGCGGTGTGAAATTGATCGTGAGCGGTGTGCCATCGTAAGCATAGCCGAGCTGCTCCTCGATCTCCGGTGTGTGCCGGTGGGTTGTGACGCCGTATGCCTTGATGCTCTCATTTACTTCGCAGTAGAGGTTTGCTACCTTGGCACCACGTCCGGCTCCGGATGTTCCGGATTTCGCATCCACGATGATCGTATCAACATCAACCAGACGCTCCTTTACGAGTGGATACAGAGAAAGAATCGAGCAGGTTGTATAACAGCCCGGATTCGCGATTAGGCGCGCCTTCTTGATATCCTCCCGATTGATCTCGCACAGTCCATATACAGCCTCATCAATAAACTGTGGACTCTTATGCTCTAAGTTGTACCATTTCTCATACGTCGCTACATCCTTAATACGGAAATCCGCGGACAGGTCCACGATCTTCGTATTTGATAAGATCTGCTCGTTGACAAGTGATGCACAAAGCCCCTGCGGTGTCGCAGTAAAGATTACATCCGCCTGCCTGCTAAGCTCATCCATATTGTCATCCATACATTTCGCATCCACTAACTGGAACATGTTCCGATATACAGATGCATATTCCTGATCGATATAACTTCTGGAACCATACCAGACGATCTCTGCGTCCTTATGTCCCAGCAAAATACGTACTAATTCCTGACCGGCATATCCGGTTGCTCCTATAATTCCGACCTTTACCATTGTTCCTGCCTCTTTTCCGTAATCACAAATTTGTCTCATTATACATCCGTAGTTTTATTTATGCAACCCTATTTCAATATTTTATGTATAAATTTACAGAATAATATTGTTTTATGCATAATTTTATTTATTTTATACATATATTATACAGAAATATGCAAAATTTCTGGTTGCATCTTGCAAAAAAAAGAAGTATACTAGACAAAACGTGTCGCAACGTGAATTATTACATATTTTATGGAGGAAACTTTGATGGGTAAAGAAAAAGTTATTCTTGCGTATTCTGGTGGTCTGGATACCACAGCAATCATCCCTTGGTTAAAGGAAACTTACAATTTCGACGTTGTATGTGTATGTATCGATGTAGGACAGGAAAGCGAGCTGGAAGGTCTCGACGAGAGAGCAAAATACTCCGGAGCTGAGAAGCTCTACATTCTGGATGTCGTTGATGAATTCTGTGATGAGTACATCCTTCCAGGTGTAAAGGCAAATGCAACCTACGAGTATGAATATCTGCTTGGCACTTCTTTTGCAAGACCTCTGATTGCAAAGAAGCTGGTAGAGATCGCACGTAAGGAAGGTGCTACAACGATCTGCCACGGTGCTACCGGTAAGGGAAATGATCAGGTTCGTTTCGAGATCAATATCAAGGCACTTGCACCAGACTTAAATGTCATCGCAACATGGAGACAGCCAGAGTGGACGATGCAGTCCCGTGAGGACGAAATCGCATTCTGTAAGAAGCACGGTATCGATCTTCCATTTGATGTGACAACATCTTACAGCCGTGACCGTAACATCTGGCATATCAGCCACGAAGGTCTGGAGCTTGAAGATCCATCTTTGGAGCCAAACTGGGATCACCTCCTTGTACTTGGTACTTATCCTGAAAAGGCACCAGATGAGGATGAATATGTAACTGTAAACTTCGAGAAGGGTGTTCCTACCGCAGTCAACGGCAAGCAGATGAAGCTGTCTGATGTTATCCGTGAGCTGAACCGTCTCGGCGGCAAGCATGGTGTTGGTATTGTAGATATCGTAGAGAACCGTGTCGTTGGTATGAAGTCCCGTGGTGTCTATGAGACTCCTGGCGGAACAATCCTCTTAGCTGCCCACAAGCAGTTGGAAGAGCTGATCCTCGACAGAGACACACTCGCATTCAAGAAGACAGTTTCGGATAAGTATGCAGATCTTGTATACGAAGGAAAATGGTTCTGCCCACTCCGCGAAGCATTGCAAGCATTCATCGAGAGCACACAGGATCGTATTACCGGTGAAGCAAGATTCAAGCTTTACAAGGGCAACATCATCAAGGCTGGTACAACGTCTCCTTATACACTTTATTCCGAGTCTCTTGCAAGCTTTACAACCGGCGATCTGTACGATCATCACGACGCAGAAGGCTTCATCCATCTGTTTGGTCTTTCTATGAAGGTTCGTGCAATGCTTGACCAGAAGCGTGAAGAGAAAGATAAGAATAACGATAAATAAATTTACGTGTTCTATACAGAAGAACCCCGGCAAATGCCGGGGTTCTTCTTTTTTGTCTGATTATTTATCAAGCTTCAGATACTTCTCCCAAAATTCCAAAGAAGTAAACTGTGGTCTTGCTTTATGCCATTTCCTTCTGTCCCGCTTGTAATACAGCAGGATATTCTTTGCTGTCTTTAAGTATTCGCCCAGATAATGGAAGCCTTTCTTGTAATCTCTCTGCAAAATATAGCCTGCATTCTTCTCTTCATCGTACAGGAACATCCGCTTATAGATATGTGGCTGCTCAATACCGATCGCAGATACTGCCTTGATATCGCGCAGTGGCGGCACCAGCCAGCAGAACATACAGATGATTCCATTGGCAAACGGTGGGAAGAAATTCTTCTTCATCTTCACCGGCTCCTTGATGCCTGCTTCTTCCGGTGAGATAAACTTGTAATTGAGTGTTGCAAGCTCTGCATGCTTCTGTACCGGATCGATCTGCATAAACGCTTCCGGTCCCTTGTGGAAATCATTGTATCCCTGCAGGATACACTCTACCAGATTGTAACGGTAATCAACTACATGAATTCCCATCATCATCGTCATATATCCAAGCAGCTTCCACGGTGTTCCAAGCTCCTTCATCGTAGACGCTTCTGCAATCAACGAATTTCGCATATCATAATAAGACATGGATACGGACGCCTTGTTCGGTGCCTGTGGATGCCATACGCAAATACCATTGATCAGGATCACTCCCTTGTCTGAATGACGCACACCGTATTCAATATCATCGAAATGAATAAATGCAGGAATCGGGAGATTGTCTGCCTGTATCTCTGTCGTTGGAATACAGTTATACCACCAGCCACTGTAATTGATCGGTGTCTCCTGCTCGTTTGCACTTACCATATCCGGCTTGCGCATGTCATAATGGCGATGATAGAAATCATTCAACTGCCAATGTGTCAAAGCACCTGCCTCAAACTGCATATATTTACGGTCAAGCTCAAACATCTCGCCGCCAAGGATCGCACCCTGATATTCCTTCTTCACATGTGACAGGAACAACCATGTCCGCTCTACCACAGCTGTATCAAGCAGGATATCATCATCCATCAGAATAATGTGGGTAAACGGAGATGGTTTTCTATAAAACAGCGCCTCCATAATACACCGGGTAAATCCGCCTGCACCACCCGCGTTGATATTCGGGAATATATGAATCTTATCACTGTCAAATGTATCCGGCTCGATCGTCTGTCCATTATCGGATACATAGACCTCCAGATTTCCATATAGCGGACTGTCCAGGTTATTGATAATGTGGTTCAATACCAGATTGACATTTCGCTTTAAAAACTCCTCCCGCTTAAAGGTACAGATTCCAAGTGCAATGACCGGCTTCTGTGTCATCACAGCCTCTGTTCCATACCCACCGGACATTAGAACCTCCGAGATATCAGTTACCTCTTTCTGACATTTTATATTCACATACAAAATACCATCGTCCGGCAATTCCTCAAACTGCAGGTGGTATTTGTTTCCATCCTTTGATACGGAACACGGAATTTTACGACGCACAACCGCGACATACTTAGACGGTGGCTCTTTCTGAATCATTTCCCGTGTACAATCGTGTCCGGCAGCCACACTGCCAACTGCGTGTACGCAGGTAAACTGCAATGCTTCTTCGGACTCCACCTCAAAATAAAGATTATCCAGATCAGTATATTTCTTCCACTTTCCAATTGAAAATGCGTTAAAATATGTCTCTAACGATATCTTGTCTTCCTTAATTCTATAATACATTTTCTGCTCCGGGCAGACTTCCTGCTTCGGAAACAAAAGCGGTTGTATAATCATAATTCCCCTCCTAGTTTGGTACATACTTTTTATTTTTTCCTAATCTTCCTGCTTTTCCATCCATCCATGCATCCCACAGCATTCGTGTGATATATTTTCCCTGACGATGGTATTTCGGGATCAGGCACATGCCTGCGCCGCATGCAATAAAGACCATGAACTCTGCATAGATTATAAACTGTGTGACCTTGCTGCAATGCGTCTTCACCGCATCCAGCCGGTTCCGGTGTCCATAATAGGTTCTCCAGCCCATCCGCATGAAAAAGCCCTTCTGTTCACCCGATGGCAACACCGTTTTATGATTCAGATGTGCCGCATTGACGTTTACAATGCCGCCATATTTGCGCAGGCGCATTGAAAACTCGGTATCGTCATACCAGATAAAATATTCTGATTTCGGAAGTCCGATCTTTGCAAGAATATCCGCCCGGATCATCAAGCCACAAAACGTCGCCAGATCGTAACGGAAGCATTTGCGCTTGTACGCGGATAACGGAACGTTCTTCTCCAGATACAACGTCCGGTTTGCAATCACTCTCCGGTGGATCGTCTGAATCTTTCCATCCGTATAAACCGTTCCCGAACATGCTGCCACATTCGGATACCGCCGAATCACATGGTCGCATTTCTGAATATAATCTTCTGCGATCATCGCATCATCATCTATGAGCAACACCCAGTCCAGATCTTCTTTGCCTGCAAGTCCCAATCCTACACGGAATCCGCCTGCACCGCCCAGATTCTCGGACTGTTCCGAAATCACAAACCGCGTATCCTCTTCGTACTGCTGTAAATACTCGTCCGTTCCATCGGTACTGCAATTATTTACGATTATAATCTTTTCAAACGGGATTGTCTGTCTGATACAATTCTCAATACATTCCTTCAGTAATTCTAACCGGTTATATGTTACAATTACAACTCCATATTTCATCTTAGTTCCTCCAGTATTGTCCTTTGCTCCATCAATTCTTTCATACCAGGCGCATCCAAAAAGTGCGGATCTATGACATTCATAAACATACTCAGCACCTTATACTTCCTATATGCATGGAAAAGTCTTTGATTAAATCCAATGTTAAATATCCATCTTCTATAATCGGCTGGTTCCTTCGTTATTTTTGCGATTTTTAACAGATAGTACCGCTGACGGCGTTTATCTCCCGCAATTTCACATCGAATCGCGCCATCTGTATATATCATTATTTTTCTTTCACGCTTAATACCCTCTGGTAATTTCTGAATCAAATCCCTATATTTTCTGTTTTGGTTATGAACCGTCTGCACCCAGCCATCCAGCTTGTTTGACAGGCGGTTTTTATCCTTCAATGTATGACGCAATAGCATCAAAGGGGCTCTGACATACGCAACCTTTGTAATCTGGCTTACCCGTATCAGCACATCATACTCCTGCCAGAATGAAACCGTCTCATCAAAGCCACCAATTTCTTCCATTACACTTTTCCGAATCATCATCATGGAAGTTGTACAAAATATCGTCATAAACACCGCCTGCGACATATCTCCCTGCTGATATTCCTCCGGGTATACACGAACAAACCGTTTTTCGTCGTAGTCATTCACGTGTCCGCAATATACAAGTCCGATTTCCGGGTTTTCAAACAATTTTATCTGCTGTTCAATTTTTGTTGGAAACCACTCGTCATCATCATCCAGCAATGCTAAGAACTCTCCCTTTGCAGCCTGAATTCCTTTATTTCTCGCGTAATTTCCACCCCTGGATTCTTCCTTATCAATATAAATTGTTCTTACCCGCGGATCTGTTAATGTATTCAGATATTCCCTTGTTCCGTCTTCGGAAGCATCGACCACGACAATACACTCCAGCTTCTCGTATGTCTGGGTAAGCACGCTTTGAATCGCTTTTTTCAGCAAATCCTTACGATTTCTGGTTGTTATGATTGCACTAACTAAACTCATTCAATTTTTCCTCAACCTTACTCTTTAATTCTTTCGCAAATGCAGCATCTGTCTTTTGTAATTCCGGGAACGCATATGCCTCTCTTATATAGCTTTTTTCTTTTTCAAGATCCAGACCTTGTGACTGTATTGTCTGCAGCAAAAGATCAAGCCAACGGTCCATCTTTGTCCGGATCAGTGTCTTTCCCTGTGCCTCATCTTTCCTTCCTGCAAAAAAGCAGCCTAAAGAATCCGCGATTTGTCCCGTTTTACACATTTCCTGAAAGTCTTCTTCTGTAAACATCTTACGGCTTTTTCCAGTCAAAATAGAATAATTGTACAGTCGATCTGGAATCCCTACATAACGTTTGCACAGCGCATACAAAATACAGCAAACATATACATCATCCTTATAATATATATCCTCCCGGTCGCATGCCGCATACGCCTTTTGCAAAAGAGGTGTCCGCACAACTTTATTCCACGGCATCTGCCCAAGTGCATCCGCAATTAAGGTATCCAAAATATCCCTGCCCTGCAAAGTTCCAATATGAATCCGGCAATAATTATCCCGCAACACATCATCCTTTATCTTTTTCAACCAATTGATTACAGTTGCTTTTACCGTTTCAGATGCATCTAAGACAATATTAGCACGAAATTCCATTACATCTGGATAATCCCATGCTTTCAGTTTTTGTTTGATTGTATGAAGCGCATTCTTTGGAATGCAATCATCACTGTCAATCTGGAAAATATACCATCCCCGTGCCTCCATAATTGCACGTTTTCTCGTATAGACTAATTTACTATTTTTCTCATTTACCAACACCCGGACACGGGTATCTCTCTTCTCGTATGCCCGCAGAACGTCTAATGTTCCATCCGTGGAACCATCATCCACGCACAAAATCTCGCAATCGTAAAAATTCTGGTTCAGAATACTATCCAGACACCGTCCAATCAATTTTTCCACATTAAAACATGGGATACAGATTGACAACAGTGGTGCCCGCATCGCACGAATCAATACACGCAAAGATTCTGCCTGATTTTTACAAATAAATATCTGCTTTTCACGTTGTTTCTTGTAGACAGAATTTGTAGACACATCTTCCATATGCAAAATATTGATTTCCGGATTATAGACGGTTTTCAATCCATGCTCTTCGCAACGCAGATATAGCAATTCTTCTTCCTTAAACATAAACGTGTCCGGGCAGAAACACTCCGCAAACTGCTCAATATATAACGGCGAAAACACCAGACAACATCCATGCAGCAATACATCCTCGTGCCGTTCGTGATAGATGGAATAATCAATCTTCCCATCATCTGAAATATCCGCTTTGTCTGATGTCCGAAACATCCCCTGTGCCACGCGAATCATTCGATTTGCCAATTCCCGTTCCGGATACAGCTTAGAACTATAATATTGATACATCTTACTCAACCGCTTATATTGCGAAATATAGAACGATACTGGTTTTAATTCAAAATCAAACAGATTTTCCTTATCCTCTGGCAATGTCACATGTGGACCCAATACACCAAATCCAGATTGCTCATAATCTTTGGCAATCTTTTCCAGCATATCCATCTGCTGCACCATAACGTCGTTATTCATTACGCAGATTATATTACAGTGCTTCTGGTCGCGCAAAAAACGATAACCCACATTATTTCCTCTTGCAAATCCCAGATTTTCCTCATTGACCAAAACAGTTATCTGTTCTTTCTCATGATAAAATTGTCGAAGTTTTTCTCCCGATTGATCTGGAGAGTGATTGTCCACAATCGCAATCGGAATATCTGTTCCATACAGTTTCTCCACGCACGAAATACACTGTTTTGTTACATCCATACCTCCATAATGTAACACCACAAACCCAAAACTATACTTCTCTTGTTTTTCTTCCATTCCTGCTTCCCCTGTTTTATCTAAACATATAATTATTTCCAGTTTAACAAACCACATTCTCTGTGTCAATGTCTGCTTTAAAATACTATTTTCCCATAAAAAAAGCAACATCTTAGCTTCCCGCTAACATGTTGCTTTTCTTATGTCTATGTCTATTTGAAGAACACGTGATTACCAATCTGCTTATAAGTTCCAAGTGTACTTGTATCCACATATCTTGCAGGACGGAATGACATCAGATTGCCGATGTTGTTATTACCTGCACATGCATCTCTGGCTGCCTGAATACAACTTGCCTGCGCACCGTTCTGGATCAGTCCCTGTAATCTGGAATCCGATACGACGCTGAACTGGTTGGCTGCATATACAACACTGCTGATCGTACTGCCCCATGCGCCAGACTGCAGACGGTTCAAAATTACATTTGCTACCGCTAGCTGTCCTTCGTAGGACTCATTTCCACATTCCAGTGTCATTACAGCTGCCATCAGATTGATATCTGCATCGCTCAGGGATACCGGCGTTCTGGATGAAGAACCGATATTCGAGCTGTTGTTTGTCTGTGTTGTTGCTTCCGTTGTTGTCTGCTGTGTTGTAGAAGCTTTCTCTGTTGTTGTCTGTGCCGACTGCCTGTTCTCCTCTACACTGCCAGAAGCTTTCTTTGTCTCAGTTGTGGATGTCTCCTCGGAAGTTGTATCTTCATCTGCTTCTGCACTGTCAACCGGCTCAGCAACACGATACCCTTCGGTGACCTCCATATAATCTGCACTTGCATATCCTTCGGTGCCAGTTGCAACCTGAAGGCATACCCATGCGTCATCTGTTTTCTCTGGTGTAACTGTATAAGTTACATTCTCATAAACCGCACCGACAACCTCAGCGTCCTTATTGGCTGCTGCACGAAGGTTGATACCATCCTCCTTCGCAACGGCTGTCATGGAATAATACTGCTTTGCAAGCGCATATGCTTCCTCGCCGATTGTAACATAATCTGCTTTCACATAACCCTTTACATCACCGGATGAAATCTGCACCCATCCGTCTGCCTGTGCAAGCACATCACCACAAGCACCGATATTCATATGTCCAACGATTGCGGAATCCGTAGATGCCTCTGCCCGGACATTCACATCACCCCGATTGGCTGCACACTTATCTGTAAACTCTGCAGCTGCCGCAGCAACCACTTCTTTTTCCTTTGCTTCCTTATCTGCAGTCATAACAGACTCCAGATCTGCACGGATCATGTTGGTTCCGGCTGCATTTATGGAAACCATCGAACCATCCAGAGTCACAACCTCTTCCACATTTCCGGAAGCAACAACCGTATTTGTTTTTGCGTCTTTCCTGTTTCCAATCATAATACCTGCGCCTGCACACATGGCAACGACTGTAACCATAATTGTAAAGGCTAAAATATTTCTGACTATGTAACGACTGTTAAATACATTCTTTGTGAGGAATAACCGCATATTTTGTACTTTTAACTTCGTTCTTCTGCTCATTTCTTTCACCTTGCAAAATAATTTCGTAACTTTTTACACACATTGTTACATTTTTATTACAGAAGTATCTTAACATTATCTTACAAAGGTGTCAATAGTTTGTTACATATTTGTTACAAATGCAATCGCTAACATACCAGAACCGACATGTGAACCAATGATCGGTCCAATTGGCGCAATCATCAGATTGTCCGCCTGCATACCAGCATCCACCGCCATCTGCTTTAATTTCTCTGCTTTCTCAATGCAGTCCGCATGTCCGATCACAGCGCGGAGTGTGCTTAAATCGCCGCCCTCTTCCACAGTCTTTGCGATAAGATATTCCATCGCCTTGTTCGTTCCGCGTGCTTTGGAACGGATAACCAGCCTGCCTTCTTCATCCACACTCAGGATCGGTTTGATTTTAAGGGCACTTCCGACCATCGCTTCGACAGTTGATACACGTCCGCCACGTTTTAAATGGAACAGATCTTCCACCATAAACCAGTGATGCACATGTCCGCGTGTCTGCTTCACCCACTCTGCAAGCGCATCCAAATCCAGACCTTCCCGTTTCTTCCTTACGATCTCATACAGAAACGCTCCCTGTCCAACAGCAGCGGAACGGGAATCCACACATACGATCTTTGCTTCCGGGTATTTGTCCAGCACCATATCCGCACCAAGCACAGAAGACTGATACGAACCACTTAAGCCAGAAGAAAAACTGATGTATAAAATATCCTTTCCTTCTTTCACATATGTCTCAAAGAAATCCTGATACATCGCCGGATTGATCTGTGATGTCACAGGCATCGCCCCCTTACGCAGGCGCTCATAAAAGTTTCCAATGTCACCGTCACGCTCATCCAGATAATATTCGTACACCTGATCCTCAATCGAATAGGAAAATGGCACGATCGGGACTTCCAACTCTTTTACAACCGCAATTGGCAAATCTGCTGTTGAATCACTTATAACGATATAATCTCGCATACAATCTATCCTCCAATTTAATATCCATAATACGCATCTAAGCCGTCTGCAAGTCCCTGGATGATCTCTTTCTGGTAGTCCTTGTCAATCAGTTTGGATTCTTCGTCGGCATTGCTCAGATAGCCAAGTTTGATCAGCGCGACCGGCTTTTCACTCCAGTTAATGGCTGTCATCTGGTCTGTCTCGTAAATTCCCTGATTCGTACATGCCGTATTATCCAGAACGCCCTGAATCAAACGCGTTGCCAGACGGTAACTGTCATTGTACAAGTCACTGTTAAATTCACTATCCGGTGTCATACACACACCCATCACGCCAGTCAGGGAACTGTTCTCACTGAAATTCATCTGGATACGCACATACACGGTTGCCTCTGAATCATTTGCAAGCAATGCACGATCCTTATTCGACAGATTGATCTCATCTGTATCTCTTGTCATCAACACCTGATAGCCTCTGCTTTCCAGCTCGGTCTTCAACAGGTTCGCATAGGTTAAGTTCAATTCACTTTCTTTCGTCCCAAGTGTCGTTCCAACATTTCCGGTAGAAGCCCCCTGCTTGGTCACATCGGTATTCGGTCCAATCTCGACCTGTTCGGCATTCACAACCGCCTGATTGGCCGGATCAAGCATAACGATCTTCTTTACTTTCTCGGCATCGCTCTTTGTCGCTATATCCGTCGGTGTCTCTTCCTCGGTTGTATCCGGCAGGGTTCCGGCTGGCGGTTCTGTCTGAATCACATATTCGGAATACACGTAAAACGTGCTGCTATCCACAATGACCTTTGTCCACTCTTCATTGTAACCGACACGATTCAATACTTCGCCGCCCGGAAGCAGCTTATAAATATCCGCATCCGTGGACGCTGCCACGCGGACATTGATCGTCTCACCCAATGTTTTCACATAATCATTCGTAATATAGAAACCATCGGCATCCATCGGAAGATCCGGTTTCTGAGCCGCATCCGCATTCGTTGCCACAACTGCAGGTTCTGCCGTTGTAACTGCCTCGGTTGTTCCATCCTGTTTCTTTCCGCAGCCACCGAGCATCATCATACAAACGGCACCAATCAGCCAGCCTGCCAGTTTATTTCTTCGATTTAATTTTTTCTTCATAGCTTGTTACTCCCATTTTCGTATCTCAATTCATCTGTAAAAAGCGTATTTATTAATACTATCATTCCACGCAAAAAAAGACAAGATGTTTTCTGCATCTTGTCTTTACCAATCTTTTGAATTTTTACTTTAGAAGCAAACGATCACGCCACCACGGCTTTCATATGTGGAACTGATTCCGCCGGCATCAAGGATCTTCACATCGATAAACCCAAACTGTTCCATCAGAATCTTACGCATATTTTTACAGCGTTCCATACTTCCGCACTGTGTGATACGAACCGGTTTCGTATTGTCATAGCCTTCCTTCTCAATATGCGCCAACAGCTTATTTAATGCTTTGTTCATACCACGCGCCTGATCAAGCTGCTGAATCTCTCCATCTACACCATGCAGTACCGGTTTGATGTTTAACATGTTGGCTGCCAGTGCCTTTACCTTTGTGATTCTTCCGTTCTTGCGCATTGTATCCAGGTTATCCAGTACGAAAAGTGTACGGATCTCTCCAACATATTCCTCTGTCTTTACCACGATCGTCTTGAAGTCAAGCTCCTGTAAAATATAACTTTCCAATCTCTCACAGATCAGATGCTGTGCTGCCGCTGCAGACTTCGAATCAAACACATGGATCTTTACATCCGGATGATTCTCCTGATAGATCTGCTTTGCAAGCATTGCACTGTTGTAGGAACCGCTTAACTTGGAAGAAAGTGTCACTACAAATACGTTTTCCGCACCCTCAAAATGCTGCATATAATTCTCCGGGGATGGGCAGGAAGAACGCGGACATTCCGGGCAACGGTCAACCATATCCAGATATTTCTCCTGTTCAAATGTATCATCATCGATCACATCCGTGTCTCCAACCGTGAGAATCAGCGGTACCCGGCTGATATATTCCTTTTTCAAATCCTCGGCTGTAAAATCACAACAGCTGTCTCCAACAATCTTATATTTCATAGTTTTCACCTTTCAACTCTTTCAGAACTATTACACGTAGTTTTTAATACTACATATGATAGCATGTTAAAACATGAATTGCAACCTATTCTTATACGAATTCATAAGTTTTTCATGATTTATAAATTATTTATCTTTTATTTACCTTTTTCAAATTGTTTTTTTATACCTTTCATAGTATAATTTCAAAAGTTTGTATTATACATTCAATATAATAGTGAAGGAGTAAGAAAACGTGATTTTTTTAGTTGATCTGATCAAAGGTGTTTTTGTCGGTATCGCAAATGTTATTCCGGGGGTCAGCGGAGGTACAATGGCAGTTTCGTTCGGCATCTATGACAAGCTGCTGAATGCAATCTCCGGTCTCTTAAAAAGCTTCAAGAAAAGCTTTTTTACCTTGCTTCCGATCATACTCGGAATGGCAATTGGAATTGTTGGTTTTACTTATATTATTCCATGGCTGCTTGCAAATTTTCCATTTGCAACTTCCTGTGCATTTACAGGACTGATCATCGGTGGTATTCCAGCTATCTTACGTTCCCTGAAGGACGGCTGGCAAAGTGAGGAGAAGAAATCTCTGCTTGTGAATATTCTTGTATTTTTGATTTTACTTGCCATTGCAATGGCAATGGTGTTTTTAAACGGGGACAGCGAAAGCGGCATTGCACTTACCGCAAGTGCCGGTATGATCGTGAAGATCTTCTTCATGGGTATTATCGCAAGCGCAACTATGGTAATCCCCGGTGTCAGCGGCTCTCTGGTGCTTATGATCCTCGGATATTACTTCGGTGTTATCAATTCTGTAAAACAGTTTGTAGAAGCACTCCGCACAATGAATCTGCAGGGCATGCTGAATCAGCTTTACATCCTGATTCCTTTTGCGATCGGCTGTGTACTTGGAATCTTCTTTATCTCCAAACTCATAAGTTTTTTGCTCAAGCATTTTCCATCTGCGACGTTCAGCGGAATCTTCGCACTTGTAGCATCTTCTCCGATTTCGATCTTCTATAAGGTGAATCAGGAATACAGCATGAAGGGAACTTCCGCCACCTCCATCATCGTCGGTGTGGTTCTGCTGATTGCCTGTGTAGCATTAACCTTATTCATGGAAAAACTCGGAGCACCGGAATCTACGGTGTCCGAGTCTTAGTTACGATTCCTTTCTCCACAAGGCTGTCCGGCTGATAGGACAGCTTTGCCTGGCGAAGTCCGGGAATTCCCATATCTTCTTCCCGGTTTATATAGGTATAGTCCGACAATTCCCGTCTGACAAATTCCCGATTGATCATGGCATACGCACCTTGTACATCTGCGTATGCCTTTTCAAAATGTACGTCAAAGGTGTCTTCCGTCAACCGTTCTCCCAATGTAAATGCAACAACCTTGCCCCCTGCACGGATCAGTCCGCCGATCATGCCAAACATCTTCCGATGCGCAAGCGCATAGGCAATGATTGCTTTCTCATTTTCCTTGTCTCCATCATGCTCCGGGTTGTTCTCTCGTGCCCATGCCTCTTCTAATTCCAGACATTCCTTCCAGTTTTTCCCATTGATCTGCTCATACTGATAATCCGGGTAATTCTCTAAGAACCGGTTGATATGGTTTCGCTTCGCATGCAGCTTCTTGCCTGCAAGTGTCGCAAGCGACTCCTGTCTGTACAGATAATCGGCGCTGTCTCTGTCATATTCGATCTGATACTGTCCCGGATACCAGCGTTCGATCATCTCGAACATTTCCGGCTCCACCATATACATAGCAAATGGCAGATTACTTTCTTCAAAGTAATCTACCACTCTGTCAAATGCATCCTTCGGATCGTGTTCCCCGATTGGAAACGTAAATGAAGTCGGAATGCCATCCTCCACTCTGCAGAACACAAGCATATCCTCTAAAATCGTGAATTTCGTCTGATAGAAATCACACCAGAATACACTGTTTGCTGAGGAAAACTCACATCCTCTGTAATGATTGTACTGTAAATAATGATCTAACAACTCTTTGGTCTCAATACTCGGTCTGATAATATCCATATTTATCTATTTTCCTTCCAATAATGTATCGACGTCATTTCGTCCGTACGCACATAATTGTTTGCGGATTTCCTGAATTGTATACTCATCTGCATGAATTTCTACCTTATCCAGCAAATGATCCACATAGCCGCACCACTTCTCGTAGATACGAACCAGATCCTGTTCCGTTGGTTCCTTCTTCTTGTGATCGTTTAAGGAAACCGTACCTGACATAATCTCCTTCATCGTTAGTGTCCGTGGCTCAATGCCATATGCAATATAGCGGATCTCTTCCGTACGAACCAATGCACAATCATACATCTCTACCAGCAGATCCTCGATACAGTCATCTGCAATATTAAAATGATGATAATATGCTTCGATTGGGCGGTGTGCCGGACGATCTGCTGCGTCCTCTTTGTTATACCAATAGAAGTCATCGTCGCTTGCAACGTTGGATTTTGCACGTTTATTCTTCTTAGAACCATAAGAGGAAAGTTCTTCATTGATGCCAAACATCGTCTCGACCGGCACCTTTGCTGCCCTCAGATCTCCCATGATGGCTGCGCCCATCGCCTCTGCTTCCCGTACAGATGCAGCAAGTGCTTCGTTGCTGATATTGATTTCCGGAATATCCGGTCCAAATGCAGAATCTGTAAAGTCATCATTTACAGCCTCCGTCTTCGGTTCTGCATCCGTTTCCGGCTGTTTCTTCTGCTTTCTTACATGTTTTTTCTTCTGTTTCTTTGGAGATTCAACCGATGTAACTGCTTCTACTGATTCCTCTGCCGCTGTATCTGCTTCTGGCTTCTGTTCTTCCTGAATTTCTGGATTCATGGATTTCTGATCTTCTGCGGCATCTGCGGATGCAAAAGCCGTATCCTCTGCAGAGTCTGTCACATCCGGCATCTCCGATATTTCTATTGCATCTTTTTTTATTTCCATGGTGTCAGCCACATCTTCTGACACTTCCACAGATTTCTCTGTCTCTGTTACAATTCCCGGAATGCCTGCATCTGCCTGCATGGTATCCTCCGCCTCCTGCTTTGGATTCCGGCGTTCTTCTTTGACTGCCTTTGTATCAATCTCCTGTGTCGGTGCATTTGCCTGAACCGGATCGATCTTCAGAGAACCAGGTACATCAAATGCACTGTCAAGCTCTGCATCATACTCGTCAACTTCTACACTTTCATACTCTTCATAGGAATCATCTGCATCAGCTGTATCGACGTCATCATAAGCGCCGTCCTCTGCATATTCATCCTCGTACTCATCATCATATCCCGTGTCATTCTGTGCAAACGCGGAATCCTCGCCCGGCATATCCAGATTATCTACATAGAAATCATCCGATAGCATGGCATCCGCATCATCAAACACTGTCTGCTCACCTTCCGGTTGCTCCGCATCTTCATACTCTGTGCCATCCTCAAACTCATCCTCGTCATCATATCGGCGCTTCGACTTGCTTGCAATCACAGCGATTGTTGCTATAATCATAATCAGAAATAATGCAAGCAATGCGACAAAATATATCATTGAAATCATTGATCGATCCATATCATTTCCCAGCTTTCTTAAAAAATAACCACTCCCAAAAATGAGAACAATCCTTTTGTAGTATACTAAAAAAAATTTCAATAATCAACATTATGTTGTAAAATGATTTTTCCTTTGTTATAATTTCCTAAGAATTTATCTGTTATACAGGAGGCTATCATATTAAAATGGCAAAGATTAGAACAAGATTTGCACCGAGCCCAACTGGCCGGATGCATGTAGGAAATTTGAGAACTGCTTTATACGCATACCTGATTGCAAAACATGAGGGTGGCGATTTTATTTTGCGTATCGAAGATACGGACCAGGAGCGTGAGGTAGAAGGCGCTGTCGACATCATCTACCGTACCCTGAAGGAAACAGGACTTGAGCACGACGAAGGGCCGGACAAGGACGGCGGCGTTGGTCCATACATCCAGAGTGAGCGCCAGAAGAAAGGCATCTACTTGGAATACGCAAAGAAGCTGATTGACAAGGGCGAAGCATACTACTGCTTCTGCGATGAGTGCCGTCTGAAGACACTTGTCACAGAATTCGAGGGAAAGACCATCTCCCGTTACGACAAGCACTGCTTACACCTTTCCAAGGAAGAGGTTGAGGCAAACCTTGCTGCAGGCAAGCCATATGTTATCCGTCAGAACAACCCGGAAGAGGGCACAACGACATTCTCTGACGAGCTGTACGGTGACATCACGGTTCCGAACATTGAGCTTGACGATATGATCCTGATCAAGTCCGATGGTTTCCCGACCTACAACTTCGCAAATGTTGTGGACGACCATCTGATGAACATCACACATGTTGTCCGCGGAAATGAATATTTATCTTCCTCTCCAAAGTACAACCGTCTCTACGAGGCATTTGGATGGGAGGTTCCAACCTATATCCACTGTCCACTGATCACGAACGAAGATCACCAGAAGCTCTCCAAGCGTAGTGGTCACTCTTCCTTTGAGGATCTGTTGGAGCAGGGATTCCTGACTGAGGCAATCATCAACTTCGTTGCATTGCTCGGATGGAGCCCGGAGGATAACCGTGAGATCTTCTCTTTGCAAGAGCTGGTAGAAGCATTTGACTATCACAATATCTCCAAGTCCCCGGCAGTTCTGGATATGACAAAGCTCAAATGGATGAACGGCGAGTACATCAAGGCAATGGACGATGAGAAGTTCTACGAGATGGCACTTCCTTACATCAAAGAAGTTGTTGGTGACAAGATGGATGCGAAGAAGATCGCCGCTATGGTAAAGACAAGAATCGAAGTATTCCCGGACATCAAGGATCAGATTGATTTCTTAGCAGCTGTACCAGAATACGATATCGCAATGTATACACACAAGAAGATGAAGACAAACGCAGAAAATTCATTGCAGTTATTAAAAGAAGTGCTTCCAGTCCTTGAGGCACAGGAAGCCTTCGACAATGACAGCTTATTTGCAACGCTCTCTGCTTTCGGTAAAGAGCACGAGTACAAGACCGGATTTGTAATGTGGCCGCTTCGTACCGCTGTATCCGGCAAGCAGGCAACACCGGGCGGCGCAACCGAGCTTATGAGTATCCTTGGCAAGGATGAGACACTTGCAAGAATCAATGCTGCGATTGCAAAGCTGGAGAATGCATAATTTCTCAGCGCAAGCATATATGCTATGATAAATCAATCGGCATGATATAATCTCACGCAGACGCGCTCCCACTCAGAGAAAGCACGTAACGGATACTAAAAAATAGGGACTGCCCTTTCGGGTAGTCCCTATTTTAAGTACCGACGTGTTTCTATGGTCTGCTTAGAGATTAATCATGTCGATTAATTTTATTTATATTTATTGATGCTTGCGCTATATCAATTTTACCCTCTTTTCTTAGTTTAACTCATCCAGCGTCTTCGCATAAGCTGGCAGGAATTCCTGCACGAAGTCCTTTACTTCCGGGTAGCTGTCGGATAGCTCCTGCACCATCTGCTCCGTGCTTTCCTTTGCCTTGACAAATTCGCGGTTGCCGGTTTTCTCTTCTTCCATGCACTTGATCAATGCAGAGAGCTTGTCTGCCGCCTTTACGAGCTTCCACAGATACTTCATCTCTTCCGTATCATCCTCCCGCTTGAAGAAGTAGTCCCGGTAATATGCCTGCAGATCTTCTGGAAGCTGTCCGATCAGCTTCTCGCACGCTTCATCCTCGATGGAATGAAACAGATCCTTCATCCGGTTATTGTAATATTTGATCGGTGTTGGCATATCGCCGGTGATGATCTCGGACGCATCGTGATACAGCCCGATCACTGCCGCCTTGTCGGCATCTAAATGCTTGCCATACCGCACATTTCCAATCACGCAGAGCGCATGCGCCAGCATGCTTACCTCCAGGCTGTGTTCCGATAATGTCTCCGGATATGTGTTCCGCATGAGCGCCCAACGCTCAATGTATTTCATGCGCGCCACTGTCGCAAAGAAATTGTATTCCATAATTAACTCCCATTCTCTCTTGTAAGTATCATATTTATGAAACGCGTTTGTGATTGGGATATATTTGTCAATATCAGCTTCCGCAAATATACATATGTTTGGAACTTAGAAGTACTTGATGTTCTGTAAATATCCAGCAATGTTTGAACACGATGTTCAAACAAGCCGCCGCTGAGCCATGGACGGCGAATCGACGGCGGTTGCATACGGTATCAGCCTCTATATCAGGACATCTGGTACTTCTTAGTTTCAATACATCGTATATTTGTGGAAGCTGATATGACATATATCCCCATCACATCGCGTTTCACAATCATTTACTGTACCTTTTCCGCTTCCGTAAGCTTCACATTCTGATACTTCTCGTATAATTCCATGAATTCCTTGCCGCTCAGGTTTTCCTTCTCGTAGAGTACCTGTGCGATCGCATCGAGGGTCGGCATATTCTTTTTAAGTAACTTGTATGCCTTCTCGTAGCTTGCTTTCATCATATTCTTGACTTCAGTATCGACCTTCGTCTCTGTCTCGGAAGAACAATTAAGTACGCGGCGGTTATCTAAGTATTCTCCGGTTACTCCTTCGAGCTGCACCATGCCGAACTTCTCAGACATACCATACATCGTGATCATTGTCCGTGCCAGACTCGTTGCCTTCTCGATATCGTTTGAAGCACCATTCGTAACGGAATCAAACTTCAACTCCTCCGCTGCACGGCCCGCCAGAAATGTCACAATATCCTCTTCCATTTCCTTCTTCGTCTGCAGCTGCTTCTCTTCCTCCGGCACCTGCCACACATAGCCAAGTGCACCGGATGTACGCGGTACGATCGTGATACGCTGGATTGGAAGCGTGTTTTTCTGCAATGCGGCAACAAGCGCATGTCCGACCTCATGGTAGGCAACGATCTTCTTCTCTCTTGGTGAGAGCAGTTTCTCCTTCTTCTCTTTTCCGGCGAATACAACCTCCACCGAAGCGATCAGGTCCTTCTGGGATACATAATCCCGCTTGTTACGGACTGCCATCAACGCTGCCTCATTGATGATATTCGCAAGGTCTGCACCGACAGCCCCAGATGTGGCAAGTGCAAGCTCCTTGAAATCTACGGTCTCATCCATCTTGACATTCTTTGAATGTACTTTGAGTGTATCGATACGTCCCTGCATATCCGGCTTTGACACGATGATTCTCCGGTCAAATCGTCCCGGACGAAGCAATGCCTTATCGAGTACCTCCGGGCGGTTTGTCGCTGCAAGCACGATGATTCCCTTCGAGCTGTCAAAACCATCCATCTCCGACAAAAGCTGGTTCAGGGTCTGTTCCCGCTCGGAATCGCCACCGCCATGACGCGTGTCACGCTTTCCTCCGATCGCATCGATCTCATCGATAAATATGATACATGGCGCCATATTGTTTGCCTTGCGGAACAGATCTCGCACACGGCTCGCACCGACACCGACGAACATCTCAACGAACTCCGAACCGGACAGTGAAAAGAACGGAACATTCGCCTCACCGGCAACTGCCTTAGCAAGCAGCGTCTTACCGGTTCCCGGAGGTCCTACAAGCAGGGCGCCCTTCGGCAGCTTCGCTCCAATCTTCAGATACCGTTCCGGCCGGTCCAGGAAATCCACCATCTCACAGAGGGATTCCTTTGCCTCCTCCTGACCGGCAACATCCGCAAATGTCACACCGGTTTTCTTCTCCACATACATCTTCGCATTGCTTTTTCCGATTCCTGCGGATTTGGACATGTTCCGCATGAGCAGGGACATCAGAAGATAAAAGGCACCGATCATCACGGCATACGAAAGAATCGTCGTGACAACTGCATTTTTTCCCTCATCGACCTCTTCAAACTGCACATCTGCCCGCTGCAGACGATCCACAATCTTATAATCACTGATGCGGATCACATAATAGGTCTTATCCATCTCTGCACCTGTCTCCTTGGAGATTGGGGTAAAGCTGATTCGGTCATTATAGATTTTGACATCGGAAACTAATTTATCATCAAGCATCTGCAGGAATGTATCATACGTGATTTTCTCCTGTCTGGACTCCTGTATCGCCGTAATTCCCTGCCAGATCATAAATGTCAATAAAATCGATACAATCCATATCACCACCGTTTTGGATGGCTTTTTCTTATTGTTGTTATTGTTCGGATTCCGGTTATCCGAATTGTTCTCCGGGGCGGAATTTTTCTGCTGATTTTCCATCTATCTGTCTGTTCTCCATTTATTTTATGATGATCACGGCTCATGCTCCGAACACGTGAAAGAAATAACAAAACCGGAAGCTTCGTATCAAGGGAACGGATTCCCTCTCACGCAGCCCCCGGTTTTGCATTTGATTTTCATTATTATACGATTTGATTTCGTTCTTTATGCATATTATGCATACAATGGATACTTGTCTGTGATGCTCTTTACAAGTGCCATTGCCTTGTCGTTATCCTTGTCAATAACAGCAGCCTTGATTGCATCTGCGATCACGATCATATCGTCTTCCTTCGCACCACGTGTTGTAATCGCTGGTGTACCAAGACGGATACCACTTGTAACAAACGGTGACTTTGGATCGTTGGGTACCGTGTTCTTGTTGGCTGTGATATGAACAGAATCCAGAAGCTTCTCCACTTCCTTACCAGTCAGATCAAGGTTCTGTAAGTCAACAAGCATCAGGTGATTGTCTGTACCGCCGGATACGATCTTGAATCCACGCTCAGTCAGTGCCTGTGCCAGACATGCTGCATTCTTCACTACCTGCTTCTGATACTCTTTGTATTCATCTGTCAGGGCTTCCTTCAGGCAGACTGCCTTACCTGCGATCACGTGCATCAGAGGACCACCCTGAATACCAGGGAACACTGCCTTGTTGAAGTTATATTTCTCATTTACTTCATTGCTGGAAAGAATCATGCCACCACGTGGTCCACGCAATGTCTTGTGTGTTGTAGTGGTTGTCACGTGTGCGTATGGGATTGGGCTCTGGTGAAGTCCGGCTGCAACCAGACCTGCGATGTGTGCCATATCTACCATAAGGACTGCGCCAACCTCATCTGCGATCTCACGGAAACGCTTAAAGTCAATTGCTCTCGCATATGCAGATGCACCAGCTACAATCATCTTTGGCTTGCATTCCTTTGCGATGCGGAGTACCTCATCGTAATCGATAAAGCCTTCATCATTAACACCGTAAGGTACGACGTTGAAATACTTACCTGACATATTGACCGGTGAACCATGTGTCAAATGTCCGCCATGTGCCAGATTCATTCCCATAAATGTATCGCCCGGCTGCAAAATAGCGAAGAATACTGCCATATTTGCCTGTGCGCCGGAATGTGGCTGAACATTGACATATTCACATCCAAACAACTTCTTTGCCCGCTCTCTTGCAAGGTCTTCCACTACATCGACATACTCACATCCGCCGTAGTAACGCTTTCCCGGATATCCCTCTGCGTACTTGTTCGTAAGCGGACTTCCCATAGCTGCCATAACTGCCTTGGATACGATATTCTCTGATGCGATCAGCTCAATATTATGATCCTGTCTGTTGATCTCGTCCGTCATTGCCTGTGCAATCTCCGGATCGAAATTTGCTATTTCATCAAAACTATACATCTTTGTCCCTCCATCTTGTTGTAATTTTATCGGTTAGATTATCGCACATCCGTTTTGGAGTGTCAACTGATAGCAATCAAGATATGCTTGTATTTTCTTCCTGCTGTTTTTTTAATTTCTGTTTTTCTTCCCGCTCTGCTTTCTTTTTTAAGCGGTGTTTCTCCCGGTACTTCCAGATCAGGTCCGACAGATAGTAATTGATCTCTGCCCCATACAGGACAATCTGCATACCGATATACAGCCAGATAATCAGAAGCACCACCGATGTCATACTTCCATACATCTTCGAATTATCTGCCGAATACTTGATGTAAACCGAAAATCCACGTGTCATCAGCATCCATGCTAGCGAAGCAAGCACAGCCCCGGTAAACTCATGCCGCATTTGTCCGCGCCGGTTCGGAAGCTGGTAATAGATCAAAAGCAAAAAGATAAAAATAACTATAAATGTCACGACGTTCTTCAGACTCAAAATCAAAAGTGTCGCATCCGCAAACGCCGGATAATTGTCAATAATCTTATGCGCGATCTGCGCACCGAACGCCTGTATCGCGATCACGACTAAGCAGAGCAGCATAAACACCAGTGTATATAACGCACAGATCAGCCGCACAAGGAAATAATTCTTGTTCTGTTCCACGCCATAGATCTTATTTAACCCGGTCGAGAGCGCCTGAATGCCCTTCGCCGCAGACCACAAACTGACAAATACCGTAATGAGTGTAAACGACTGCACATTTGCATTGACTACATCATCCACGATATACGCCACATAAGATTCGAGTCCGCTCGGCACAACGCGCAGAATATAGCCAAGTACATTTGTGTTCATAACAGACAGCTTTGATGCGATCATAACAAGCAACATCATAAACGGAAAAAATGAAAGCATCACAAAGAAAGCAACCTGTGCCGCATACGCCGGCACGCTGTCTGCAGTTGCTTTGTTCACAAATTTGATAATAAACCGAACGACCTTTTTCATACATCCCCCGTTTTGTTATTCTGAATCTGCTGCTTCCTCTCCATCCTCCATCGTATAGATCGATGCAAAATCGATATACGAAAAATAATGCCGTAATATATATTTGTAGCTTTTTCCCTGTCTGCCAAGCACACCGGCTCCATAGATACTCATACCGGCTCCATGCCCGAATCCACCGCCATGAACCACGAATCCCGCATCTGTCTTCTCCACATAATAATATGGACTTGGAAGTGATGTCCATCCTGTTACCGTCGAACCGTCCTGCCGTACAATCTCCTGATTGACCGGATTTAGGATTGCCCGGATATTGCTCTGTCCTCTGATGGATATCGTATGTTCGCTTCCGTGGATCACAAGCTTCGATACAACACCGCTCACCGTGCGCTCCGCCACCTTGATCTCTGTCACGGTTCCAAGCTCTGGCACGTCTGCCGATACAAACTCGCCATTTTCATCCTCGACAAGTATCGCATCTGCCATCAGAGATTTGCGGTTTTCCAAAACTGTCTCAATTGCGTCTGTCATTTCTTCCTGTGTAAATGTAATATCCCACCGGTAATACGGCGAATCTTTATCTATAATAGTATACGCATCACTATCTGTCAAAAATGCCTCAAAATCTGTTTCATCCGATAAATCGATCTTGTCCTTATCCAGATTCTCCACATTGGACTCCAGATAATTATACGCATCACCGCCCCAGATCTCCGCATTCGTGCAGGTCATTCCGAAAGATGTGTTAAATGTCAACGGTACGATCAAAGTTCCCCGGTAGGTCGGCACCAGTCCGTATGTATCTTTCACCGCACGGATCGACGAATCGGTCTCTGCCACATTATTATATACCTGACAAAGGCTGGAATCGTCAAGATGCGCATGATATTCTGCATAGCTTTTATCCTTTAACTTTGCATATGCCGTTCCTCTTGCACAGATCGCCATCGCCTGCATCGCTGCATCCGGGTAATCCGATGGCATTGCATTTGCCACAACATTTTCCAGATAACGCTCTAACGAAAGCTCATTGATCACATAGATATATCCATCCTGTACATCAAGCTCTATCGTCCCATCATATTCCGGATTGCCGCACTCCCGCGTCACACTGAGCAGTTTGATACGTCCACTGTGCGTATCCGGTGTTACCGTCAATGTATCGTCCGGCGCATAATCTTCCGGTGCAATTGTGACCGTCTCACCAGCCTCATATGTTTTCTCCGTCTCATCCGGATATGCCACGGTGAACGCAGACGTCGCCGTAAACTGCACTATTTCCATCTCATACGAAGAGTAATCGTCGTTACTGATGATCACACGGATATCCTCGCTTTTTAACTCCCGGTTGATTACGACGGCACCGACTTTTCCATCCTGCAGATACATGTCCACATACGAGTAGCCAAGCAGCAGAGACAGACTTTCCTCGTACACTGCATCCTCGTACACATTGTACATTTTATAATGATCGGCAAGTGTGAGTCCGCCGATATTTTCCACCTGAATGTCCGTATCTCCCGTCGAAATGACTCTGCCGCGCAGAACCTTCTGTGGTCGTTCGATTTTACAGATGCCGGCATAGTCAAACACGAGATTTGCAACATAGCCCGCGGTCTCATAGCCGGCTTCCGTCTGCCGTTCCGCATCCAGACTTGTTGCAACTGTCACAGCTCCATCCGGGATGCATTCCTCCTCCCGGGCTGGGTAGGTCTTTTCCAGATTTCCATATAAAAACGTGCATTTTCCATCTGTCACAGACTCCACCCATACATTTTGCAGTGTGATCCTGGTGTCGCCAAGACGGTTGATCTTGAAGATCTTTCCATTCTTCATATAGACATCAAGCACATTTCCCTCGTAGCTTTCGTCGATTTCAAATTCTGCATTGTAGGTGTCCTGTCCGTCGAAAAAGGATGTCTTATCCTCTTCTGATATCGCAAGCACCAGAACATCCTTCCGAAGCAGTCCCTTCACCGTTGCCGATGCGACAATCCGCTCATAGAAATCCTCGAACTCCGCCTTCGTCACGTAGTCAGAATCCTTCTTCCCATTCAGTGCTTTCTCGTAAATGGACGCCTTCACCTGTATCGTCTGTGCCACAGACTTTACAAATGCCACATCGATGACCTCGCTTTTCTTCAGAGGGTCGATCAGACGGGATAATACCTCGGATTCTGCCTTTGTATCTGCCAGATAACTGACGACATTCTCCACATCTGCATAGGTGTAATATAAGCTATAATCCACGGGTACTTCCGTTGTTTCCGTATTTTGTTCCGCTTTGTGCATATACCGCGCAATCTCATGACCAGCAATCATAACTACCCCGGCTATAACCAGCAAAAGCATAAACGTGAGTATCTTCTTTTTCACGTATTTTCCTCCAAAAAAATATATCCGGGATGCCGGTTCCTGCCTTTTGACTCCTAGCTGACGCTAGGTGGGCAACCGCATGTAATCCTCTGTCTTCCACTCGGAGGAGGCCTGACATAATATCACAGATATAGGAATCCCGTTTAAAGTAAATGTAGGTTCAAAAATAACAGGAGTTATCGAACATTCCAGATATATTATATTTTTAATATGTGCTAATTATAGCTTACTTATTCTTTTTTTTCAAGATATTTATTCGCTGATGATCTTACGGCTGCATATATACGTGATCATGAAATAAATACCATAAATTACCAGTATTACGGCTGTCGCAAGCAGGATCGAACCGAGCAGTCCGCCCCGTCCAAATGCTA
Organism: Lachnospiraceae bacterium UBA5902; assembly: GCA_002431865.1. Classification (GTDB taxonomy): domain Bacteria; phylum Bacillota; class Clostridia; order Lachnospirales; family Lachnospiraceae; genus Coprococcus_C. Next base: position 48,930 of record DJEI01000111.1, on the reverse strand, counting down.
CCAGAATGAACATTGCTGTCTGCATTCCGAAGATGGAATGTACGATTGCAAGCAGAAGCGGCATTCCGAAAAATACACCCGACTGTGCAAGAAGTGAGTGACGAATCTTCTTCTCGTCGACACCGATCCGACGCAGGATCTTGTATTTTTCCTTGCTGTCGGCTGCCTCTGAAAGCTCTTTCAATGAGAGGATCGCTGCACCGGAGATCAGGAATACAACACCTAAGTAGATTCCGATGAATACGATCATCGCAGTAAGTCCCACGCTGTTGTCACGGAGCCGCTTGCTCGTTTCCCCACTCATCGAATAGTAGGCACCATCCTCGCCGACAAACGCTTCCGCCTTCGCATCCTGCAGTTCGTAGAAATGCTCATTACTGTAATATTCATTCAGTGCATCTATTTCTGCCTGATCGGTCGTATTATAATTGGCAGAATAAATATCATACCAGAATTTACAGTCGGATAGATCCGTGGAATCCGGCACAAGCAGAACACCCTCATTACTCTCCGAATTGCTGATGTAAACGATACCATTCACGCAGGCATTGTATTTCGGATAATAGGTCTTCCCTTTTATCGTAACTGTTTGTCCTTCCGCTAATCCCACATTGTATCGTTTGTCCATCTCTCCATAATTACAGAGTATCACATATTCATCTTCTGCAAGGTCGATTGTCGTTCCACCAAAAGATTTTACAAAATTGTTGTATTCTCCAATGTGCATCGTATTCATCGACGCTTCATTGAAATAATCCTCCGAACCACTCTCTGCAAATTTCTTTCCGAAGAAATCTCCGATATTGATATCTTCCGGTGCATAGAGATGCATCTCAGTCACATCCGTAAGCTTCGATGTATCAATATCACAGGCTTTCAGGTTTTCTTCCACATTGTGCCCGGTTATGTCATAGTCCTCGGCTGCATCATGGGAATATAGCTTTGAAAACTGCACATCAACCGGGGTACAGGTCTCCAACACATGGTTCATCGAATTACGAATTGCCATCGAACTTGACAGGATACAGATCGTGAAAAAGAGCAGCAGGCAGATAATTCCACCGGAGAAAACCGTTGTGTTGATACGGCTTCCAAGTTCTTTCACGCTGAAGGAATTGACACCCTTATAATAAAACCGTTTGCACCGCTTTACGACAGCAAGCAGCATACCGGATACAGACCAGAATACAAGGAAGGTTCCAATGATACCTTTGGCAATCTGGATACCAAGTCCCCGAATATCAGAGATCTCATTTACACCTGCCGTCACCTTATAGTACGCAGTTGCAAGCAAAACGACGGCAATGATAAATACGAGCACACAGACAATCGGATTTTTCGCATGGTTCTTCTGCGACTTGGAACCTGCATGCAGCAGATTGATGAGCTTTGCACGGCTCACCACGATCACATCCAGCACCATGACGATCACATACATAATTGCAAAGTAAACAATGGTTTTCACAATCGCAGATGTGCTGACCATGAACCGGAAATTTGTCATATCCGCTTCGAAGAGATTTGCTGTCACAACACTCATGCCCTGTGAGATACCGATACCAAACAGCAATCCGATCACCAGAGAGATCACTCCGATCAGCACCGTCTCGATCACCAGAATCTTTGCTACCTGTGTTTTTCCCATGCCGAGCGTGAGGTAGATACCGAATTCCTTCTTCCTTCGTTTCATCAGGAAGGTACTTGCGTACACAACGAGGAAACCAAGCACGATCGATACGAACACACTGACGACGGACATTGCCTCATTCATAAGCTCAATGACCTCCGCCGTGTTCGACGATACCTTCAGCATAACAGTCTGACTTCCCAGCGCATTAAACACATAGAAGATCGCAACGCCTAAGATCAGTGTTGCAAAATAAATCAGATAATTCTGCATACTTTTCCGGATATTCCGGGTCGATAATTTAAAGAGCATCATTCAAACTACCCCCTAACATTGTCACAACCTCAATAATGCGATTAAAAAATTGTTTCCGGGTATCCTCGCCTCTGCGGATCTCATTAAAGATCTTACCATCTTTGATGAAGATAACGCGGGACGCATAGCTTGCTGTAAATGCATCGTGTGTAACCATCAGGATCGTCGCAGCAAGTCCTTCGTTCATCTCCTTCATGCTCTCCAACAGGTAGCGGGAAGACTTGGAATCAAGAGCACCGGTTGGCTCATCGGCTAAGATCAGCTTCGGATTCGTAATCAAAGCTCGGGCTGCTGCCACACGCTGCTTCTGTCCACCACTCATCTGGTAGCTGTATTTGTTCAGGACTTCTTCGATGCCAAGCTGCTTGGCAACTTCCTTGATCCGGCTGTCAATTTCCTTCGGCCTGACGTTCTGGATGGAGAGTGCCAGCGCAATATTCTCATAGGCAGTCAGTGTATCCAACAAGTTGAAATCCTGAAAGATAAATCCCAGTTCTTCCCGGCGGAACTTATTTAATTCATTGCCGCGGATCGTCGTGATATCCTTGCCTCCGACATAGATATGTCCGGCTGTCACACGGTCGATCGTGGAAATACAGTTTAAGAGTGTTGTCTTACCGGAACCGCTCGCTCCCATGATTCCGACAAACTCGCCTTTCTCTACGGAGAAAGAAATCTTATCCACCGCCTTTGTCAGGTTGGCTTTATTGCCATAATACTTTTCTACATTGTCAAGTCTTAATATCTCGTTCATAGATAGTCTCCCTTCGTTTGCTAACAATCTGCGGGTAGAAATTCTGGTTTTCTGCCACAACAGCGGTTTCTCTGATTTGCATATCATAATTGATTTATTGCTCACATATGTCTCCTGCAAACCATCTCCCGCATCAACTGTACTCAGTATATATGGTTTTCCAGCCGCCATCCATCGGTCTTGATTACAGGTTTCTTACGATTTTGTAATATAGTGGTTATATTAGTTATATTATATATTGATTTCCTGCAAATTCCTATGCATGAGTTTCTTTTGCTCCTGCTCCATTGGGGGATTTTCCGATATTTCACATTTTTGCTCCAAGCAAGAAAAAAGGAGGCATCCCTGCCTCCCAAAATTACATGTCCAAACAAGCTAGTTCTTTGCTGCTACATACTCCACACTGTCTTCATTCCAGTGTTTGTAATCTGGATTTTTCCGCTTATCCGGCAATGTATAGTTCTCGCTCAACCACGCGCCAATGTAATTGCTTACTTTCTTCGCGCCGTCAAAATTCAGGTGGTCACCTCCGTCCTTTGTGTCGGACTCCCAGTCGATGCCAAGCGCATCGTTCAGGTTCAGATCTTCATAAGTAACCGTGTTTGCCTGCGCCCAGTCTGACACACTGTTGTGTTTGGCGTAAGTCCAGTTCTTCGGGGAAGGGGAACTGACTAAGACAAGCTTTGCGCCATGACTCTCGCAATATTCCTTCATAAGAAGCAGGTATTTTTCTGCGTCCGCATCCATAGATTTACGTTCCTCGCTCGCATGCATGTAAGCTCCACCCTCATACGGCTTGACCGTGCTTCGCCTGATAAATCCACGGTTCTTCTCATCCTTTTTCTTTACTAAGAAATTTGTACTTACGAACGCATCCTTCCAACGGGAATGATTTTTAAATACCTCCACATGATCAGACAGACGGTCTAAGACATAATCCTTCGAATTGCTCTTTGATTTAACGCTTCGGAACAGACAATTTGTCTCTAACACAACGACCTCTGGTGTCTGCGTCTCAAATGCCGCCTGCAAAATCGCATACGAATCGCACATGCGCTGTGCGGACGTCCCACAGATAAATGAGGTGTAGCCGTGTTCCGCGAACATCTGCAGCGGATTGAAGCTCGAATAACATTCACTGTCTCCTAGGAACAAGACATCAATTGTATCCTTCACTTCATTTTTTACTTCCGCATCCTTCGTCCGGACGGCTGTCGTATCATAGATGTCTGCGTTGTTTTTCCGGCACATGAATCGTCCAGCCAGAAACAGTACCACGCAAAGTCCGGCTAAAAAACCGACACTGCCCGCTGCCATCTTGAAAGTTGTTTTCCATTTTCCGCTTTGTTTTTTCATATACATTCTTCTTTCGTAAATCACATACAATTACTCTATCCATGCAATCCATAATATTTTAAATCACCAAACATCGAATGTCATCTTCCACGTAATTATTCATTTCTCTATCAATATGCCACATAAATGATTCATACATATACATCTATCAGTATGCTGCGTAAATCATATCCACAATCGTGTATCCGCTGCCGTATGCCCCAAACACAACGACCAAAAGTACCACTGCGTACCAGAAGCTCCAACGGACTGGCAGCTTGCAATCCGCTATCTTTCGTCGAATCGAGATGCCCTTTTCATGGATGATGTCCACCACAAATACGAGCAGGATACTGACAGCTGCCAGAATGAGATCCGGTACATCCACACCGAAATTCGTCTCTGCAAGTGCTGTGATATGGAAGTCTGTCACAATTCCGCGCAGCATCCGGAATCCGGTTGCAACCGTATCGGCGCAGAAGAACATCTCTCCGATATTCACGATCACAAAGAGTTTCAGGAATCGGAAGATTCTAAAACCAATACACTCCGTATCGAGCTTAAAACGCTCCACCAGCTTTTTACATGGCTCTTCTGTCAGATTCTCAATCACGATCAACACGAAATAATACATACCATAAAAGATATAATTCATATGTGGTCCATGCCAGATGCCGTTCGACAGCCAGACAAAAAACAATGCAATCGTCGGTGCCACAAATTTGCTGACGGAAAATCCGGCTTTCTTCTTGATTTTCTTTGCCAGATTCTTCACCGGCTTGGCAAGTGAGATCGGATAAAATACATAATCCTTCAGCCATGCACCAAGTGTGATATGCCATCTCCGCCAGAAATCACCCGCATTCTTCGCGAAGAACGGCTGCCGGAAATTCTCAGGCAACGGCACGCCGAATATCTCGCCGCTTCCCATGATGATGTCCATGCATCCGGAAAACTCCATATAAAGCTGCATCGTGTACGCAAGTACTCCGGTGAAAATCGCCGCACCATCAAAATTGTTGTAGTTGCTGAACACCTTTGCTACAAGTGGAGCCAGCCGGTCTGCGATCACCATTTTCTTGAACAGTCCCCAGATGATACGCTGGTAACCAAAGACCAGATTCTCAAACTGAATGCTGTTTCCGCCATACAAAGCATCTGCCGTCTCGGAAAACCGGCTGATCGGACCTTCCATAATCTGTGGGAAAAAGCTTAAGAATAGTGCCACCTTAACCGGATTCTTACAGGATTCCTGTGTGCCACGGTAAACATCCGTCATGTAAGAAATCGCCTGCAGGCTGTAATAGGAAATGCCGATTGGAGCTGCAAGTGTCACGCCAAATACACGGAGATATTTCAGTGTCACAAGTGCCCCTAAGATCAGAACAATTCCAAGCGCCAGCACACTACGTTTCTTCCGCGTAAGCGCTTTCCCGTGAAGGTCACTGTGCCGAACAGGAATTGCCGCCAGCCATCTGCCGGTTCCATACGTCACAAGCGTCGCCAGAAGCAGCCAGACCAGAAGCTTACCGCTTATCATACAGAAAAATGTATAATCGGCTGCAAGCAGTACCACGAACCGGAACCGTGCCGGGCATAGCTGGTATAATGCGATCACGACTGGCAAAAATATTAAACTGTATGTAAGCAGATGGTACGCCATATCATTCATCCCTTCATCTTTTCTCGTTCACCCATAGCATCTTCCATGATGCAAATGAGCCTGTCCCGCTTCATGTGATCATTTTCAGAATATGATTAATCCTGTCATAAATCATGTGATTATTCCACCCCTGTATTTAGTCTTCCTTAAGTCTGCAGATCATCTCCCACAGACTCTTTGCTGAATTGAAGTTCGCAGGAATCAGCTCTGCCGGTGATACCTCAACATCAAAAGTATCCTCAATCTCTGATACAAGCGATAAAATGGCAAAGGAATCCAAGATATGATCGTCGATCAACGTTGTGCAATTCTCAAAATCCTCACCCGGTGCAATACCTTCCAAAATCTCTAATAATTCTTCCATGTTACAAATCCTCCTATCTTTATTATAAATCCATGAATTCTCATGTATTGTTACCAACGATTCCACATGTGTTTCGTATTATGTTGTTACAAACACATGAATAATTATTTTTCCATTACTAGAAAATTTTTGTATCTATCATTTCGAGCATGAAATGCATACGTCTCCATCCGGTCACGCAGCTTCTCGATTTTCCCATCCGGCTTGCAGATCAGAACCTGCGGAAGCTCCCTGCTCAAGAACATTGCCATGCCCTCGGTCGCCGCATATGCGCCACATCGCTTGAAGCAGATCACATCACCTTTTTGTGGATCACGCAGGGCAACATCCCGCGCCAGTACATCATTGACCGTGCAGAGCGATCCACACAGATGAAACAGTTCTTCGTCACCGTCTTTTTCTGCCAAGACTTCAATCTCCGGCTGCTTCATTCCCATCATCCAGCCATAGTAGTTGATCTGGTGGATTCCACCATCTAAGATCAGGAATCCCGGCTTCGCCGTCCGCTTGACATCCATCACACGCGTCAGATAATAACCGCTCATCGACACAAGAAACCGTCCAAGCTCGATCGTCTTTTTCCCATAGACATCACATGTCCGAAGTTTTTCAGCAAGTGCCTGTATCTGCGGTTCCGGCTCGCTTTCCCGCTGATCCTTCTCGCTGTCATTTATGAAATAAGAAACCTTCATGCCTGCTCCATATTCAAGCTCTTTCAGCACGGTTCCAGTTTCTTCTTCAAACGTCTTTGCAAATGCGGTTAAGGTATCCAGTTCCTTTTCCAGCTTGCTCTGCCGCTTCTGTGTCCCGGCATAATAATGGACGCCCGCCAGTGTCAGATACGGGCTTTTCTGTATCTCCTTTGCCAGCCGGAAGAACGTCTCCGCATCGACGCCAAACTGATTGCCACTCGAAAGCCGGATCAGTACCGAGAGCGGCGTCTGATTTTTCTCTGCGAGTGTCCACAGGATCTTCGCATGCTCCTCTGATTCAATCGTATAAATTCCGGCACCCTTGCTGTAAGACAAGATGCGTTTCATGGATTCGTAGGTCTTGTTGACCCCGGATACCACGATTTTCTCCGGAGCGATCTGTTCCTGTATGCAGATCTCATATTCGCCCGGCGAGCAGACCTCTAATCGGTCAACCATGTCCGCCACATACGGGATCAGAAATGGATTTGCTTTTACAGCAAAGCAAAGTCCTGTATCCTCCGGCAGCAGGCTGCGAAGCAGCCGAATCCGCGCTTCCACTTCCCGCACATCGAAGATATAGGTTGGCGTTCCATACGTCGCCGTAGCCATTCTTAACTCTTCTGTATTCATGCAAACACTCCTTCCCTGTACTGTGCTTCCAACAGTTTCTTATCAGTCTTTCCGTTCTTATTGAGTGGCAACATGTCCACCTTGCAAAATACATTTGGCACCATGTAATCCGGTACCTTTTTCTTCATCGCAGTAATCAGATATTTCTTATCATCAATCCCGATATAGCAGGCAACAACCTTGTTCTTCTCACGGTCGTAAAAGCACGCGGCACCTTCGATCTCCGGGATTGCAGCAAGTGCATGTTCAATCTCCTCTAACTCGATCCGGTGTCCCATATGTTTGATCTGAAAATCCTTCCGCCCCGCGAAATAAAGCAGTCCATCTTCGCCGTAGCTTGCCAGGTCTCCTGTCCGATAGATTGTCTCCGGATAATCGGTCTGCATTGGATTTGCAACAAATGCCTTCGCCGTTGCCACCGCATTTCTATAATATCCAAGCGCAAGTGTCGTACCTGCCACACAAAGCTCTCCGGTCTTTCCAACGCCTTCCGGTTCGATCAGATGATTGTCCTCATCGAGCAGGAATACACGTTCATTCGGAAATGGCATTCCGATCGGAAGTTTTTCGTCCTCGCTGTATGTCCGGTCTAAAATATGATAGGTACAGTTGCAGGTAATCTCTGTCGGTCCGTAGAGATTCACAAACATCGCATCCGGGTAGCAGCTCTGCCATGCATGAAGCTGCCGGATCGGCATTGCCTCGCCGCTGAATAAAATCTTGTTGATATCTGCCGGCACCTTATGTTTTAATCCGTGCAGCCGATTCAACAGACAGAGTGCCGACACCGCCCAGATCAGCGTCGTGACATGGTTCTCATCGAGCATGTCCACAACCGAATTCGGGAACATGAAATACGCTTTCGGAATCACAACTAAGGTTGCACCCACCTTCATCGCACTGTAAATATCCTTCACCGATACATCGAAATCAAATGGTGCCTGATTGCCAATAACATCTGCCTCTGTAATATCGAAAATCTCCGTAAATTGATCGATAAATTCAATCACCGACCGATGTGCCACAAGCACACCCTTCGGGGTTCCGGTCGAACCGGAAGTAAAATTACAGTAGAGTGGATCGGTGTCAATCATAGATGCCCGGATCTGCTGCAATTTCGTTTCCTCTGACGCGTTCAATTCCATCTGCGGACTTGCATATCCAGTTTCATCTGTTTCCCGCGGCGGCTCAGTTTTATTCAGCACATCTAATTCTGCCTGCTGATTGACACTTTCGTTTTTATCATCAACATTCTGTGTATCATGAACCGCATCATCGAATCCTGTACATTCGACATTCATCCCCTGCGTCAGCGTCTCCATCCGAACCACATGTTCTGTATAGCCACACGCGGCAAGCTTCTCCGACGCATTACTTCCATCCACGATCAGATCCGGCTGCAACACCGAAAGCATCGACTGGATACGCGCCTCCGGAAACGAAGGATCAACCAGCGTGTAGAAGCAGCCCGCATAGACGATTCCGAAAAAGACTGCCAATGTATCCGCGCTCTTATCGGCAAATACACAGACCGGATGGCGCGGCGTTGTCTGCTTTGCCAGACAGGCACCAATGTGTTTCGCTTTTTTCTGTAATTGTTCATATGTATAGGAACTCGACGTATCCTTCACTGCAATTTTGTCTGGATACTTTTTTGCACTTTGTTCCAGATATTCTAATACATTTCTCATAATGTCCCTCCATGCATGCGGATTCATCCGCCGCATTTCTTTGTTCTGTTACATAGTATAGCGACTTAAATATTAAGATAAAACCAAGCAATCCTTTAAGATTTTTTTAAGTTTTCGGAAGAAGCTTTTCAAACTCTTCCGCGCGCTCATTCCATGTCTCATACCGGGCATCTTTCCGGCGATCCGGTAAGGTATAATGCGCCTGCATATACTGTTGCAGATATGCCGTAGCTTTCTGACATCCGGTATAGTTTAAATGATCGCCACCATCGAGCGTATCCAGATTCCAGTCTATGCCAAGCTCTTCGGTATTCAGATTCAGATCAAGGTATGGAACTGCAAGCGCATCTGCAAGTGCCTGCACTTCATTGTGCCGCTGCATCGTATGATTGACCGGGGAAGGTGCTGTCACAAGCAAAAGCTTTGCCCCATGTGTATCACACAAGTCCTTGATCTTCTCCAGATAATATCGCGTAATAAAAGTCACCGGCGTTTTCTCTTCCGTCGCATGCATGTAGGCACCACCAGTATACGGTGCCACGACTGCCCGCAATTCAAAGCCATTGAAGATTGTCGTCTGCAATTTGGGATCAGCTGGTTCCATCTTCCAGAAACGGTGATATTTGAGGATTGGGAACGTCTGCCGTGCAAGCTCCTGCGTAGATTTTGCCACATCCCTTATCACACTCGCATTTCCTCTGGAGAAAAACTCATTGGTTTCTAAGATCACAACCTTCGGGGACTGCCGCTTTAAAATCTTCTTCAGCGAAAAATAACTTTCCCCGATCCATTGTCCGGACTGTCCACCGATATACGATGCAATGCCTGCATCCTTCCACAACTGATACGTCGATACCAATGTATAACTTTCGCTGTCACCAAGGACTGCCACATCGACCATATCCTCCGGTTCAGACAGCAGATGCAACAGATACCGTTCCCGCTCGGAAACCGAATCCTGCAAGCCTAGCCGGATTGGATCGCACAGCTTTCCAGCAGCTATTAAAAGCAGAACCACAACGACTGCGAATGACGTTACCCGGAGCCAGATTCTACGTCTGCCGGTTTTCGTATTCGCAATTTCCGTATTAACAGATTTTTTCTTTTCTATTTTTTTGTTCTCAGAAGCCTGCATAGATCAAATCCACCTCCTGATATCCCGGTCCATACGCACCGAATATAAGTACAACAAAAATGAGAGCAAGATACACGAACCAGCGCACCGGCAACCGCTTCTGTAAGATTACACCACGCACATCAATCTGCTGCTCACGGAAATGATTTACTATGCCGACAATCAACAGAGCGGCTAAAACAATTCCGATCTCCACTCTGCCAAGCCCAAGCGTAAGCAATGTACCATTCCAAAGCCGCTGTATCGAAAAATCATGGAACAACGATCGGAACATGTGCATGCCGATACCAAGTGTATCCGCCCGGAAAAACAGTTCTCCGGTGAAAATGATCACCCACGTCTTCAAGATTCGAAGAACATTCCACCATGTCGCGTCTTCTGCGATTTTCCATTTCTCGCAAAGCTTCTTCACCGTTGGTTCTAACATCAGCTCAATCATTATTACAACGAAGTAATACATGCCGTAGAACAGGTAACTCCAGTTCGCACCATGCCACAATCCGTTGCACACCCACACAGGGAATAACGCGATTGCCGATGCAGCCATCAGCTTTATGTATTTACTTGTATGTTTCTTCGCAAACCGATTCCATTTTCTGGTGAGCTTCGACATAGAAACCGGATAAAAGATATACGTCTTGAACCATCTGCCAAGCGAGATATGCCATCTGCGCCAAAACTCAGATGCATTCTTCGATACGAACGGCTGCGCAAAATTCTCCGGCAACGTTACGCCAAAGCATTCGGCACTTCCAATCACGATATCCATGCAGCCGGAAAATTCCATATATAGCTGTACCGTATACGATACCGCCGCAACAACGATCATCACACCGTGATAGGACGCATATCCATCAAACAACGTCTGCACAACGACATATAGGCGATCCGCAATCACAACCTTCTTCAACAGGCCCCAGCCGATCCGCATGTATCCGCGGACAAGATTCTCACTCCGGATGTCCTCTCCTTTTGCAAGCGTCTCTGCTGTGTCACTATACATGCAGATTGGTCCTTCCATAATGATTGGGAAGAAGCTTAAAAAGAGCGCAAGCTTCGCGATGTTTTGCTCTGGCTCAATCTTCTTCCAATACACATCCGCCATATAACCGATTGCAGAAAGCGTGTAAAAGGAAATACCAAGCGGCAGCAGAAACCGCCGCACCGGAAGCCGGAGTCCAAAGTTCATCGTTTCAAAAAGCGCATTCACATTCTCTGCGAAAAATCCGCTGTACTTCATCACAAGCAGCATACCAAGCAGCAGCCAGACTCCAACGATCAGAATTGCTTTTCTGCGTTTTTTCTCTCCGGTTGCTGCCAGTCTTCCGGTCAAATAAGTAATTGCGGTTGCACCAACCAGATATACTATTAACCTGTGGCTGAATAAAAAATAGAAACAATAACTAAAAAAGAGCAGCACACAAAAGCGCACCCGCTTTGGTGCAAGCTGATACCCGATGAGAACCACCGGTAAAAATACTAAAAAATACATGGATTCATGATATGCCATGTTCCAAATCCTCGCCACAGTGTTCGACTGTGCCTTTCTTCTATATTAGCAGCTCAGGCATCTGTCCTGCCTGTATCATACATTCTCCCTTGCTTTCTATCCATCGTAGTTTATAACAGCAATCTTACATTTTTGTAAGGCTATAAATTACTCTTTCATCAAGAAAGTCTCTTTGCCAAAGGTAATCTCCACCTCGGTATATTCCCCATGCACGGACGCGATCGTAATCGCATGTCCAAGCTTATTACAAAGCTGTTTACATATATACAAGCCCATTCCGGTAGAAGCATTTCCCCGCCGTCCGTTCTCCCCGGTAAAGGTCTTATCAAACACCCGGTTGATATCCTGTTCAGGAATTCCGATTCCATTATCATGGATGCGCAGGATTGTCTTATCTGCCAGTTCTTCTACAGTAAAAGAAATACAGGGCTGTTTCCCGGCATCCCGGTATTTGATACTGTTATTTACAATCTGCCCAAGCATAAATGTCAGCCATTTGGAATCCGTGACAACCGAATGGGCTGTATTGTTTTTCTCAATCCGTATTTTATTTCCAATCAGCAGATCCTTCTGCTGTTGCAGCACTTTATTGATCGTAGTATCCAGATCACACGCAGTAAACAGATAATCCTTTTCTGCCGCATCTGCCCTCGCATAGAACAAAATCTGCTCAACAAAGCTGTTAATACGTGCCAGCTGCATCTTCTGCTTTTTCAGATCCCGATTGCCGTTGTAATTCATCAGGTTTAATGCAGCGATCGGAATCTTGATCTCATGGATCCAAAGCTCTAAATATTCCTTGAAATCACGCAGTGAATCCTCAGTTTCATTCAGCTTGTCCCGCATGGATTTCCCGGTGTCATACAGGACATCCATCCAGATCTTTCCTTCCTCGAAATCCGGCTGTACTGTCATCTCCGTAATCAGATATTTCTGATCCAGTCCCTCTAAGATTGCCTGCAGCTCCCGGTAGAAACGACTCCGTTTCCGGTAGTCCGCCAGGCACACACACAACGCCATCACAAAAATGAGAGCCTCCATCACCCAGATGAAATCCATCCGCGCTTTGCATGCAAATCCTAACAGCCGCAATACAATCATGATGCATGCTGTCGCTGCAACAAAACTGATTCTGTCTTTTAGATAACTTCGAAATGTCATGCCAGAATGTACCCCTGTCCTCGTTTTGTCCGGATCGCATCCTCCGCGCCGAGATCAGAAAGCTTCTTTCTGACACGGTTCATATTAACAGTTAATGTGTTATCATCCACAAATGCTTCCGAGTCCCACAGATAACTGATCAGCTCGTCACGCGTCACGATTGTATTCTGATGCTTCAGCAGATAGGATAAAATTCCGGCTTCATTCTTCGTAAGCTCCACGCTGTTATCCCCGACAGTCAGAACGCCTCGTCCCGTATCAAATGTCATGTTCTTATAAGTGAGTCCCTTGTCTGCGTCCATCTTTCCAAGCCGTTTGAATACCGCCTCGATATGCAGCAGCAAAATGGAAGGATTGTACGGTTTCGCAATAAAATCATCCGCGCCGAAGCTCATCGAGATCACTTCGTCCATTTCTGTGTTTTTGCTTGTCACCATAATGACCGGAATATCCGATGCCTTACGCAGCTCCCGCAACACGCTCTGTCCATCGGCCTCCGGAAGATTGATATCCAGCAAAACCATATCTGCCTGTGACTCAAGAATCTGTCCGGCTACATCGGTGAACTCTTCGATGCACTGTGCATCATACTGATTCGAAATCAGCAGATACTGCAATTCCTGCGCCAGCGCCATATCATCTTCCACAATTAAAATCCGTTTCATCTCATACTCCTTGCCTGGTGGATTTCGCGCATCTGCTACTGTGCCAGACGAAGCATCTCGTCGAGCGGTTTCTTCGCCTGCTCGCACATTTCCTCCGGAAGGATCACTTCATCCTTCAGATCTTCGAGCTTCTCAAGCACCTTTTCCAGACTGACCTTCTTCATGTTCGGACAGAACTGTCTGTGTCCGACAGAGAAGAATTTCTTGTCCGGGTTTTTCTGCATCAGTTCATAGAACACTCCCATCTCCGTACAGATAAGGAACTTCTTACTGTCCGATGCGGTTGCGTAATCAATGATCTGGGATGTACTTCCGATGAAGTCCGCCAGTGCCAGCGTATCACTCGTACATTCCGGATGTGCCAGCACCAGTGCGTCCGGATGCAGTTCCTTTGCCTTCTTCACATCCTCACTGTGAATGCTCTTATGTACATGGCAAAATCCATCATTGAAGATAAAATGCTTCTCCGGTACCTGCTCGGCTATAAAATGTGCCAGATTATAATCTGGAATAAAATAGATATCCTTGTTCGGCAATGCCTTCACAATCTTCAGTGCATTGGACGATGTCACGCAGACATCGGAGTGTGCCTTTAATTCTGCTGTTGAATTCACATAGCAGACAACTGCCACTTCCGGATATTCCTTCCGCACTTCCTCGATCTTCTCGACCTCCGCCATATGTGCCATCGGGCAATCCGCCCCATCATCCGCCATATAGACATGTTTTTCCGCATTCAGAAGTTTTGCACTCTCGCCCATAAAGGAGACACCGCAAAATAAAATATTCTGTTGTTCCACTGTCGTTGCAACCTTCGCCAGATAGTACGAATCGCCGACATAATCTGCGATCTCCTGCACTTCACCATCCACATAATAATGCGCTAAGATCACTACATCTTTTTCTTTCTGTAACTCCTTGATTCTCGCTTTCGTTTGTTCGTTCATGGGAAAACTCCTTTTCTATTTTAAATCATAGTTGTATCCAAATTGTATCTTTTTTCTTAAAGTACGTTGATTTTTTGTTTAAGGCCTTCTTAAATCGTATCGAAATCGTCCTTTGTAAACCGGTGATAGGTAATTCCGAACTGATCGTCTGCCACACAGTACAGATAAGGCTCCACATCCTTATCCGCAAAGGAAAGCACCGTTCCCAGGTCTTCCTCATCGTCCTCCTCACAGACAGTCGTGCCATGTGCTTTCGCAAATGCTTCGAAATACGCCCGCACCTGCTGCATATCCTGTGTCTTGAGCACCTTCAGAAATCCCTCCAAGAATTCCGAAACAGGGATCTCCCGGTTGATATAATCACAGCCCTCCGGACTCACGTACACGCAGAACCGGTCTGCTTTCTCGGTCACGGTCACAGGACCTAATTCCGGTACATTTTCTTTGAAATATGCCTCTGCCTCCTGACAGATCTTCTCTGAATCCTCCTCTACCGGAAGCTTCAGATATCCACACATCGACACCTTCGGATAATAGAGGCGCACGCCTGCATCATCCGTGCCAATCTTCGTCTGCCATTCTTTCACTGTATCAATCACATGCTTCTCCAAAGTCATTGTTTCTGCCTCCTGTTCCATCGCATGCATACCAATTACCTCAAATTACTATATTTTCACCTGAACCAGCATTTATTTTACAGAGCTTTCTCTTATCTATTCTTGTACTGTTGTTGTACGTGGTACATCCTTGACCAGATCCTTTACCACTTCGCCCGCAATGATCAATCCTGCCACCGGTGGAACAAATGCAACACTGCCTGGAATATCTCTGCGCTCGGTACATTTGTGTTTTGCACCCGGCGGGCATACGCAATGCGTCCGGCAGCTGATCGACATATCCTCTATCGGACGAATCGACTGTTCCTCCGAATACACAACCTTTAATTTCTTCACACCACGCTTCTTTAATTCCCGCCGCATGACCTTCGCAAGCGGACAGACCTTCGTCTTATAGATATCTGCCACCTTGAACTGGCTGCCGTCTAATTTATTGCCGGCTCCCATACTGCTGATAATTGGAATATACTTCTCCTGTGCTTTCATCACGAGGGAAATTTTCGCCGTTACCGTATCGACCGCATCGACCATATAATCGTAATCCACATACGGAAACTCGTCCGCATTTTCCGGCAGGAAGAAACACTTATGCACCCGTACATCCGCTTTCGGATTAATCTCTAAAATTCGTTCTTTCATCACTTCGGCTTTGTATTTTCCAATTGTCTTATGTGTCGCAATGATCTGACGGTTCAGATTCGTCAGACATACCTTATCGTCATCGATCAGATCAAAGGCACCAACGCCGCTTCGTGCCAGCGCCTCACAGACATAACCACCTACACCGCCGATCCCAAATACGGCGACACGGGAATTCTGTAACTTCTCCATCGCTTCTTTTCCAAGCAGCAGCTCGGTTCTTGAAAATTGTGTCAGCATCTTTTTACTCCTGTCCTGTTCCTCTTGTCTATAATTAATATATTTATGCATATTTATTTTCGCCCCTAAGTATACTTCAATCCCTGTAAAATAGCAATGTATCTTGCCGTGTTTTCCTTCAATAATTACAAATAATTTACACACATCTCCCTCTTGACATATGTCCGAAACCGGACTATACTATGTCTGATTTCGGACATAATCAAGTACGAAATCAGACATATTTTGTCGAATTACAGGGCGTGTAAAAACGCAGTTCAACGAGAATACGCGAATATGAAATATATATACACAACACGGATGCATGAATTTTCAAAATCGCAATGAAAAGTGAGGTACAGCCATGAGAGAAAAACACGAAGACGAACAATCATACATGAAAGAGAAGCACGAACAAGAACAACCATATATGAGTGATAAGCTGGTTGCATTCAACCACATCTACAAGGAATATAACATCATCTACCATGATGCAGCTATGCGTCTCGGTCTCTCGAACAGTGAGTTTGACACCCTGTACGCGATCTGCGAGCTTGGTGATGGATGTAAACAAAGTGACATCTGCCGCACAACCTTTATCCCGAAGCAGACCGTCAACTCAGCAATCCGGTCATTACAGAAGAAAGAATATCTGACACTCGCGCCAGGAAAAGGGCGGAGCATGCACATCTATCTGACCGAACAGGGATTGCAGCTCGTACGCCGTACGATCTTCCCGATGGTCGAGATTGAGAATGAAGCATTCCCAAAAATGACAGAAAAAGAATACAAAATAATTCTGCATTTCCACACACAGTATCTCGCGGCCCTGCGCGAAGGAATTCAGAAGCTATAACAAAATTGGAGGAATTACAACATGAAGATACAATTATCCGAACATTTTACTTATAAGAAGCTGCTGTGCTTCGTCCTGCCATCCATTATCATGATGATCTTCACGTCCATCTACGGCATCGTCGACGGACTGTTCGTATCGAACTACGTCGGAAAGACCGCATTCGCCGCAGTCAATCTGGTTATGCCGCTTATGATGGGCGTGTCCGCACTTGGATTCATGATGGGAACCGGTGGCAGTGCGATCGTTGCAAAGACACTCGGCGAAGGCGAGCATAAGAAAGCAAATGAATATTTCTCTCTGCTTGTCTATGTGACATTCTTCGGCGGTGTCATCTTCAGCCTCTGCGGAATGCTGTTAGTCCGTCCGGTTGCATTCTTGCTCGGTGCCGATGGACCACTGTTAGATAACTGCGTACTATACGGAAGAATCTGTTTTATCTCCATGCCGGCCTTTATGCTGCAGAACGTATTCCAGAGTTTCTTCGTCACCGCAGAGAAACCGAAGCTGGGACTTGGTGTTATCATCCTCGCGGGTGTGACAAATATGGTATTAGACTATGTGTTTATCGCAGTCTTCGAATGGGGATTGCCAGGTGCCGCGTTTGCGACAGTAACCGGAGAATGCATCGGCGGATTCTTCCCAATTATTTATTTTGCACGGAAGAATTCCAGCCTGCTGAAGCTTGGAAAGACAAAGTTTGACGGAGCGGTCTTGTTGAAGACATGTACAAATGGTTCCTCAGAGCTTATGACGAACCTCTCTTCCTCTCTCGTGAACTCGCTCTACAACCTGCAGCTTATGAAATACGCAGGTGAAAATGGTGTCGCAGCCTACGGCGCGATCATGTATGTAAACTTCATATTCATATCGATCTTCCTTGGATATTCAGTCGGCAGTGCACCGATCGTAAGCTACCACTACGGTGCCGGGAACCGGGATGAATTAAAGAACATGTTTAAAAAAAGCACCAGTCTGATTGCTATCTGGGGCATCCTGCTTGTCCTGCTGGCACATGTGATTGCAGGACCACTGACGAAGATCTTCGTCGGCTACGACGCGGAACTGTTCGCACTGACCAAGCACGGATTCCTGATTTATTCGTTTACCTATCTGATCTGCGGATTCAACATTTACGGTTCGTCCTTCTTCACGGCGTTAAACAACGGACTGATCTCCGCACTGATTTCGTTCCTGCGGACACTTGTGTTCCAGTTATCCGCCGTCATGCTGCTGCCACTAATCCTCGGATTGGATGGTATCTGGGGCGCGATCATTGTTGCAGAAGCAATCACCCTGTGCATGACGCTCTTCTTCGTGTTCTCACAGCGGAAGAAATATGGATATCTGTAATTAACATGCAACTACAAGAAATCTGTATGGGTATAACATTCAATCATAAAATATCTTATTCACAACACAGAAGCCGGTAAGAAACTATTTCATATAGTCTCTTACCGGCTTCTTATATTCGTACTAAATAATAATTTCAGTTATATCTGCAAATATTCTACGGAGAGAATTATGCAGCCTCCGCGAATATATCATCTACTTTTTCGTAGATTGCTTCCGCGAGCTTCGCGTGCCCTTCCTCATTCAGATGCTCCTGATCGGTGTCACTCGGTGCAGCCACATCGGATGCATCTAAGAAATACAGATGTTCATTTCTCGCAATCTCCGCATAGACATCGGCAAGCCCCTTCGATACATCGACTGACTCCCTGGAAAATTCAGGATCATAGGATTTCTCCCAGACCTTCTCGCCCAGATGGATCGGTGACACAAGCAGAATCTTGCTGTCCGGTGCAAAGCTTCGGATCTTCGCGATCACCGTCTCCACACCCTTTCCAATCAACTGCGGCGTCGTCTTGTATGCGGTCTTGCAATCATTGGTTCCAAGCATCAGGATGATAAGATCCGACGCACCGTGCGTCTCCAACACAGCACTGACAAATTTTGCGCCATTTCGATGGTCACGAAACGGATCATCGAAGACGGTCGTCCGTCCGCACAGTCCTTCCTCGATTACACGGTACTGCCGAAGTCCAAGCTTCTCATTCAAACGGCTTGTCCAGCGGATGCCCCACGGATACCGTGCATTTTCCTTCGGTACTAATCCATATGTATTCGAATCTCCATAACATAAAATCTGTCTCATCGTTCTCACCTCGATCAATTTCTTTCATGCCCCTATTATATAGCTATAAGGCAGTTCTGAAAAATACAAGGTTTTTATATCTGATTATAAATATCTGTTATATCAAACCATGTTTGGAAAACAATAGAAATATCCTACAATTCCCTCTCGTTTTTCATCAGGGCAACACTCACGGTAATCATATGCACGGTCACGAAAATTCCAACGATCGACACAAGCAGACTTGGCAAAAGCCCGATCGCCTGATTGAAGTTCGACAAGATCATCGCAAAGGACTGTCCATAGAAACAAAGCGCAAACACCTGTCCAAATCGTAAGTTCAGATGGAACTGATGATTCATGCTGTTCACAAGGATGGAGAAGAGCAGCGCAACCACTGCATATTTTACAAAATAACTGAGCATGGTGCCAAGCAGCGTCACAAACAGCACCGCGTAAATCGACGGAATCATCGCAACGAGACTTTCATTATTAAACCCATTCTGCAAATAATCTGACAGATAATATACCCCGTAATCTGTCACCTTCGACCCTAGTACCATGCTGATCCGCGCCGTTTTGCTTCCAACCGCAAGAAACATGCCCTGTTTTTTGAGGCTGTCGTTTTGCACCGTCTCCTGTGACGTATCCACTAAGAAATTCGCAGAGTTGATATGCATATCAAAATTATTGGATACCGAAAGCGTATCATCCGTATAATTTACCTCGCCAAGACTCTGTGTGAAAAGTTTCTCAAATCCGCCAAATCCGGAGATGATAGATACCGTTGGAACAACATAACTGACAATCGCTAAGACAAGCATCATCACAATCACATACGAAACAAATCGCCTGCGCGGTAACTCTATCATATCTTTATATTTGGATGGCTTAAACCAGCCATACACGATCTGTTCCGAAAATGTCATCTTCTTACTCCTTTATTACATATCCCTGTTTCGGAATCTTCACAGTCAATATCGTACCCTTATCCGGTTTTGTGCGCACTTCGATCAAAGCACCCACCGACGATTTCAACTGCTTTTGCAATCCCCGGAAATCCTGCTTTGCCCGGAATTTTTTTACCGGTGAAACACCATTTCCATTATCGACGATCTGAATTGCGAAACAGTCCAGCCGCTCATAGCTTCGCACAACAACCTTTCCATCCTGCTTCTTTTCCACAGCCGCCTCGACTGCATTTTCCACAAGTGGCTCAATCGTATTGTATGGTACCTTGAACTCTGTCACCTTGTCTTCCACAAGCACTTCAAGTCCCGGATGAATCCGTTTCTGCATGCCGAGATATGCCCGGATATACGAAAGCTCTGTATCAAAGGAAACAAGCCCCTGCTTATAAACCGCATCCATATTGTGCTGCATAAACATCGAAGTATCATAGAGCAGACGGCTGTTCGGCTGATCGTGTGTCTTCAAATCTGTAATGGCGGTATTTAACGCCTGGTAAATCAGTGCGGTATTGATTGTGCGCACCGCCTGTGACTTCTCATGTCCGACACTGCTCAGTGCTGCATCACGCTCCGCATTCATTTCCTGAATCACGGTTTTCTCGATAGAGATCATCAAAAGAACCGCAAACACAAACAATCCGATCTGCAGGACAACGCCCTGATAACTCTTGTAAAACCGGAAGAAATGCAGGATGAATTCCACCAGACACGAACCGGTCAATATCACATTCGCCCAGAAATTGCTGTAAATACTCTTATCCGCATACGTATCTGCCGCTAAATACATGATCAAACATAGCAACAGCAAGCCAACCACGATCAGGATCTTCGTAAAGAACATATAGCTTGCAAAATCACAGACGCCCACTAGCTGGAATACAATTCCCGTGAGGAAATTCACCGCATATACATAGATTAAAATCTCAAAAATCTTCGCATAGCGCCGCTTCATTGCGAAGCTTCGCAAATACATAAAATATAACAGCGGCATCAAAAGCAGGAAGATCTGACTCGCCATGTAGGTTGCAAACCGGTTCTTCGTCAGAAGCTGCATCATCGTATTTCCAAAGAAAATCCATGCCGCCGCAAAGACGATAAACCCAAATCCATACGCCGCCTTCTGCTTGTTGATATTCTCATTTGTCATAAATAACAGTGACACGCCAAGCAGGATCGTAAGCACTAAGATCATCAGTGACACAACAAACGGGATACCATTTCGCCGTATCAGCCACGATACGATATCTCCACGCGAACCATAATAAACCCCCGGCACTCTGCCACTGTATCTACCGTATGCAGAGGCAAGCTGAATCGTTACCGTCTCCCCGGCTCTTGTGTCAATATCCACCACATGATATCCGGGCACTGCATTTTTCATCATCTTGTTATCTGCCAGCACACCGCTTTCATAGACACGGCGGTCGCCAATTGAGACAATCACATTCTGGAACTCCGTGTAAAAGCAGATTGCGCTGTCCTCTCCGGCATCCTCCGGCATCTGGTGTGTGATCGTGATGACCTCGCTTTTTTTCGCTTTGAGCTTTGTCGGCAGATCTATGATCTGTTCATCCGATTCACCCTGCCGGTACAACACCCATGTGTCATCAAGCTTCTTTGGCGTGCGGAAAGAAATCTTCTGATTGCCACCGTCCGATACAACAAATGCCAAAAAGAGCATCACCATCACGCCAACCGCCACGGCGATCATCGTCAATATATTCAGTTGTCGAAAACGCCGTTCATTCATCGCTTACTCTATCATTCCAAAATGCCGCATGGCTTTCTCGATGCCATCCTGTTCTACCGTATCCGTACGGTACGAAGCAGCTTCTGCCACTTCCTCTGTACAGACGCCCATCGCAATACTATTTTGTACATATCGTAACATATCCAGATCATTATTGCTATCCCCAAACGCATAAACACGTTCCAGTGGGATGTCATATTTTTCCATCAGGAACCGGATTCCGGTTGCCTTGGAAAATCCCTGCGGAACAACCTCTAAGAAATTACCCTCTCGCTGAATACAGGTAAAATCTTCAGACATATAATCAATAAATTCCTGTAACTTCGGATTGCCTTCCTCATACCAGCAGGCAAACTTGTCAAAGCAAAACTCCGGATCCTCAATGCTTTCGATCACATGACGTCCCATGGATTTGAAATAATGCAGAATCTCCTGATATCCGGCATCCTTGCCAGCCAGCCCGCTGTCATAACAGGTATGCTCCGTATGCTCAAAAATTGCCATCATGCGGCACTCCCGGCATTTATATGCAATCTCCCGACAGCGTTCCTGTGGGATGCGATGATGCAGCATCACCATTCCCTCAGATACAATATATGTTCCACACCCGCAGACATATCCATCAAAACCGACTTCGCGGATGAAATCATCCACATTTGCCATAACACGTCCCGTGTTGATGTAGACGAGATGTCCCCGCTTCCTTGCCTCGCGCAGTGCACGCTTCGCGCTCTCTGGAAATGTCCGCTTGCCGTCGGTTGTGATCAACGTCCCATCAATATCAAAAAACAACATGCAACGTTCTTTTTTCATATTCGTCTATCCTTACTTAAAACTAATCTTCTATCCTATGGTGTATCGCAGGTACTTAAATCTGCTTCATAAGGTTGATCATCTCAATGGCGGAAAGGGCACAATCGTATCCCTTGTTTCCAGCCTTGGTACCTGCACGCTCAATTGCCTGCTCGATATTCTCGGTTGTAACAACACCGAACAATACCGGAATCTCTGTCTCCAAAGATACAGATGCCACGCCCTTGGATACTTCGTTACATACATAATCATAGTGGCTTGTTGCTCCACGGATAACAGCGCCAAGACAGATGACTGCGTCATACTTTCCAGACTTTGCCATCTTCTTTGCGACAACCGGGATTTCAAATGCACCCGGTACCCATGCGACTGTAACATCTTCTTCCTCCACATCGTGACGGATCAGACCATCCATTGCACCGCTTACCAGCTTAGATACGATAAATTCATTAAATCTTGCTGCTACGATTCCAATTTTTGCGCCGTCTACGACTAATTTTCCTTCTAATTTGTTCATTTTCTTTCTCTCCTTATTCTTTTATATTGGACGACAATTGCGTATCCACGGTCTCTTTCTATGCATACATTTGATTTCAATTTCTGAATCCAGCATGTATCGGAATTAAGAAGTACTAAATGTTCTGTACTTCCATATCTATATCGTACGAAACCGCCGCCAATTCGCCATCCGTGGCTCAGTGACGGCTTACCTGAACATCGTGTTCAGGTATTTCTGGTTTTCGCCCAGAACATTAAGTACTTCTAATTTCCGAACATATGTTATCCTTCAGAAATCGAATCAAATCTATGCATATCTCATTATTGTTATACGCAATTATCTGTGTAATCAAACCAAAACGGAGAGGTGGCATTCACTGCCTTTCCGTGTTTGGTTGTTTGGGGTTGAGTATTTTTAATTATAATTATAATTGTTTCTTATTTGTAATTCAGGATGTGTCCCATTTTCTCCTGCTTGGTGCGCAGGTAGAATTCGTCATATTTACTTGGTTCCATGATGATCGGCACACGCTCAACGATTTCCAGGTTATAGCCGGACAGGCCGTATACCTTCAGTGGGTTGTTTGTGAGCAGGCGCATCTTGTGTACGCCAAGGTCTACGAGGATCTGTGTCCCGATCGTGTAGTCACGGGCATCCTCCGGGAACCCGAGCTTCAGGTTCGCCTCGACTGTGTCAAGTCCCTGATCCTGCAGCTGGTATGCACGGATCTTGTTGATAAGTCCGATTCCACGGCCTTCCTGACGCAGGTAAAGCAGCACGCCTCTGCCCTCCTTGGCGATCTGCTTCATCGCTGCATCATACTGCTGTCCACAGTCGCAGCGTGCAGAGCCAAGTGCATCGCCGGTCAGGCACTCGGAATGTACACGGCAAAGAACTGGTTCGCCGTCTGTGATGTCCCCCATCACCAATGCAACATGATGCTCACCATTCAATTTATTTACATAGCCATAAATCATGAACTCGCCGTAACGCGTCGGCATCTTCGCCTTTGCCACGCACTCGACAAATACTTCATGCTCCTTACGGTACTGTATCAGCTTCTCCACCGTTGAAATCTTCAGATCGTGCTGCTTTGCAAACTGTTCCAAATCATCACGTCTTGCCATCATACCATCGTCACGCATGATCTCACAACAAAGGCCAACTGGCTTTAATCCTGCAATTTTCATCAGATCCACGGTTGCTTCCGTGTGTCCCTGACGCTCGATCACACCACCCGGTCTTGCCTCAAGCGGAAACATATGTCCCGGTCTGCGAAAATCTTCCGGCTTTGCATCGTCCTCGACGAACTTGCGCGCTGTAATACCTCGCTCATAGGCTGAGATTCCAGTCGTCGTACTCACATGATCAACTGATACCGAAAATGCCGTACAGTGGTTGTCTGTATTTGTAATACACATTTGTGGCAGATGCAGTTTATCTGTGTATTCCGGTGCCATCGGCATACAGATCAAACCTTTGGCATAGCTTGCCATAAAGTTCACGTTCTCTGTTGTTGCAAATTCTGCGGCACAGATGACATCGCCCTCATTCTCACGATTCTCATCGTCCATGATTACAACACATTTTCCTTTTTTGAGGTCTTCTACAACCTCTTCAATGCTGTTTAATTCCATGTTGTTCCTCCTTTTTCTATAAGAATCCATGTTCTGCAAGAAGTCCCATATCGACCTTCGAGCTTTGTTTCTTATTCTCCGGTTCTTTGAAATGAAGCAGCTGCTCCACGTATTTTCCGATCACATCATTTTCCAGATTCACAATCTCGCCCGGCTTCTTCGTGAGCAGCGTCGTCTCCTGTCCGGTGTGTGGGATAATAGATACCTGAAACCGATCGGTGCTGACTGTTGCAACCGTCAGGCTGATGCCGTCAATCGCGATCGAACCTTTCTCGATGATGTATTTCATAATCTGTGGTGTCGTCTCAATCGTCACCCAGACTGCATTTTCTTCCCGCTCCATATTTGCTATCGTTCCGGTGCCATCGATATGCCCGGACACAATATGTCCGCCAAACCGTCCGCCTGCCGCCATCGCACGTTCCAGATTGACTTTACTTCCGGTATGCAGTGTGCCAAGCGACGTCCGCCGCATCGTCTCTGCCATGACATCCGCCGTAAATGTATTGCCCGAAATGGATGTTGCCGTCAGACAGATGCCATTGACCGCGATGCTGTCTCCAACCTTCGCATCCTGCAAGACATATGGTGCCTCGATCGTAAGGCTTTCCGATTTCGATGCTTTCCGCGTGGCAAGAAGCGTGCCAACCTCTTCTATGATTCCTGTAAACATATTTCACGCTTCTCCTTTCGATATCGAAGTAAGATGTCGTCTCCGATTGATTCCATCCGGTCAAATGCAAACCGGTACGCACCGTTTGGATCCGGCACGCCCTTACCTTCCACTGGCGTTTTCGCTTCCGCACCACCCAAGATCTTCGGTGCGATATATACCTGCACCTCCTGCACGATATCCTGTGCGAGTGCCTGTTCATTTAACGTGCCACCGCCTTCTAACAGGATGCCGTCGATATCCTGTGCACCAAGCTGCACCATCAGATCATACAGATCAATGCGTCCATCTTTTTCCTTGCACTGTAGTATCTGCACATTTGCCTGTTGCAATTCCTTCGCCTTATCCGATGCACCATCGAGTGTTGCCACGATCGTCGGCACATCCACCGCAGTCCGTACCAACTGGCAGTCAAGCGGGATTCGCAGATGACTGTCGCAGACGATCCGGATTGGATTTCTGCCTCCTTCAATCCGGCAGGTCAACGCCGGATCATCCTGCAAGACCGTATTACAGCCGACCATGATTCCCTTCAGCCAGTTCCGTGTCTCCTGCACATGCTGTCTCGCTGCTTCCCCGGTAATCCACTGGCTCTTCCCGGTATACGCTGCGATCTTGCCGTCCATCGACATCGCATATTTCATAACCACATACGGCAGCTTTGTCGTTATATAGTGGAAAAATACCGGATTAATCGCATCACACGCATCCTTCATCACGCCGGTTTTCACCTCAACACCATGCTCCCGCAGAAACGCAATGCCTTTTCCAGACACCTTGTCGTTTGGATCATCACTTCCAACATAGACTTTTTTAATGCCATGTTCCACGATAGCAAGCGTACATGGAGGCTGTTTGCCATAATGGCAGCACGGTTCCAGCGTTACATACATCTCAGCCCCTGCTGCATCCTCGGTAAGACTCGCAAACGCAGCACGCTCTGCATGCAGATCACCGTATCTCGCATGATACCCCTGTCCGATGATTCGGTCATCCTTCACGATTACCGCACCGACAAGTGGATTCGGATTGACCGCACCGGTTCCCTTTTTTGCAAGCTCGATTGCAAGCTCCATATATTTCTGTTTGTATGCCACTTTATCACCTTCTTTGTTCTATTACATATCGATGCATGTGCTCAGTGGATATTATCACGCATAAGAAAAGCCCCGGTCACATATCGTTATGTACCACCGGGGCTTATCCGCATCGAAATCAAATGACTGTCATTGTGCATCGCACGCTGCCATTTTTTCTGCAGTTCTATCCTTACTCTCTCATCCAGACTATACTGTCGGCTTTGGAATCTCACCAAATCATGCATCACTGCGCGCGGGCTATACCGCCGGTGGGGAATCGCACCCCGCCCCGAGTAAATATTTATTTACTTTATTGACACAACTGTACTTTAGCACCATCGTTTTGGTCTGTCAAGTCCTGCCTCAGACCTCGATTTGTGATAATACCTCACCGATCTTACCATTGATAACAATATCCGCAAACGAATCACGTGGCGTCGACGCCATGTTGATTACAACCAGATATTTTCCATGGAAATAATCAATCAGTCCCGCCGCTGGATATACAGCTAACGATGTACCGCCAATGATCAGCATATCCGCTTTCGCGATATGATTGATTGCCCGTGTCAATACACTTTGGTCAAGTCCTTCTTCATACAGGACAACATCTGGTTTGATGATCGCTCCGCACGCATCACACGTTGGAATCCCTTTCGATTCTACGATATACGAAAGCGGGAAAAACTTCTTACACTTCGTACAGTAATTCCGGTGTACGGAACCATGCAGTTCTAACACTTCTTTGCTGCCTGCTGCCTGATGCAGTCCATCGATATTCTGTGTGATAACCGCTTTGAGTTTTCCAGCCTGCTCTAACTCTGCAAGCTTCCTGTGAGCGGCATTTGGCTGTGCCTGTGGGAACAGCATTTTATCCTTGTAGAACTCATAGAATTCTTCTGTCCGCTGCATATAAAAGCTGTGGCTGACAATCGTCTCCGGTGGATATTTGTACTTCTGGTTATACAGACCATCTGTGCTTCGGAAATCCGGAATTCCACTCTCCGTCGACACACCCGCACCGCCAAAAAACACAATGGAGTTACACATGGCAACTGCCTGTTTCAATGCTTCTATCTTTTCCTGTTCCACATTCTCACGCTTCTTTCTTCTCTTGCATCCTCCATCTGGCGGATCCATCCCATTCCCGAATCTTTATTCCTCTGCGTTTGTGACATTAACACTGACCGTACCACTCATCGTATACGTCACACCATCAATCTGCTTCAAAGTTACAGTCACATTTCCATGATTGCCAACTGGCAGTCCGGAACAGTCAATCGTTGGGACAATATCATCCAACGTCAGCTTTGATACCACATCTGCAAATCCAGATGCCGTGATCGTAAAGTTATTGATCGTCACCTCATACTGATAACCATCCACCTGCTTGTCAAGCACAAAGCTGTTTGCTGTCACAGTCAGCTTCTTATCTTCCAGCTTCGTAATTGAGATATTCACGGTAATCTCTGGTGGAATATCTACCACGGAAACTCCATCCGGCAGATAATCACGAATATCTACATCCGCCTGATAGTCTTCGGTCATACCGCTCACAGATACATCATCCACATCTACGGTTTCTATCTTGGCAAGTGCATCCGCCGGTCCAACCAGTTCTACACTCTGTGGCTGATATACCACGCCTTCCACACCGTAGCCATCTCCCGGTGTACCGCGCAGATTCACTTCAATTGGCACGGACTTGGTTGCATAAATCTCAACACCTACCTTTGCCGATGCGGCATCCAAAGTAATCTTATCATTTGTAATCTCTTCTCCGTATGCATCGTAAATATGAAGCTCCGACTCTGTTTCGAAGCTGGAATATTTCTTGTCTACATCGACCGATGCCCGAATCTCTGTAATCTTCTCGACCGCGCTCTTCGGACCTTCCACCTTAACGATATTCGGCGTAGAACTCGTTCCACTTACCGCATATCCATTCTTCGTACTTCCAGTTGTGACCACCTTGATTGGAAATTGCTGTGTCACCTTCTCTTCCAGATTGAGTTTCATCGTATTATCCACACAGGTAATGTTGATCTCGCTCTGAACAGTATTGCTTTTTGCTTCCACAGATATGGATACCGTATTGGTAATCGACATCGTTGACAGATCCGCAATTGCCGTAAAATCATCTTTATCCAGTGAACCGACTACAGATCGTCTGCCTTTCACTATAATATCTACCGTGTCTCCACTCACTACATCGTACACCTGATCCAGTTCATCAAGCACGTCGCCATTGATCTGAGTGACCGGAATATTGGATATCTGCCGTGTCGTCTGGTAATCGGAAATATTTGCCACTGCAAGCCAGGCAACAATCGCAAGCAAAACTGCCGAAATCTTGTATCCGATATGTCCAAGCTCGTTCTTATTTTTTTCCATTCTTTTTGCCCCCTTTCCGCAGTCTTGCACGTCTGTGCTCCGGAACTACCGGCTGTAAAGAGGTCAATTTCTTTCGAAGTTCAATCGCATCCAGATTCCGATACAGGGTTCCGCCGTAAGCGACCGAGATTTCTCCGGTTTCCTCGGATACCACGATCGTCATGCTATCAGATACTTCACTGATACCAACGGCTGCACGATGTCTCGTTCCAAGTGCCTTGTTCAGGTCAATACGATCCGTAAGTGGCAGATAACAGGTTGCCGCAAGTACACGGTTATCCCGTATGATCACCGCGCCATCATGCAACGGGGTATTGTGCTCAAATATATTGATCAGTAGCTGTCTTGTCAAAGCAGCATCGATCAGGATTCCTGTATTTTCATATTCTCCAAGCGCAACGTCCTGCTCGATAACAATCAGGGCACCGGTCTTTACCTTACCCATATCAATGGATGCTGCAACAAGCTCATCAATCGTATGATTGTTGACACGCTCCAGATGCAGATTCTTATCGTCCCTCACCAGAACATCCGTAAAGATCTTCTTTCGTCCCAGCTCTTCCAGCGCCCGCCGAAGCTCCGGCTGGAACAAAATGATCACCGCGATAATACCGACACTGATCGTGTTTCGGAAGATCCACAGAATCGTATTCAAACGAAAAAGGGTTGCCAGTCCGACAAAGATAAACAACACAACAATTCCTTTGAACAGGGTCCATGCACGCGTCTTTTTAAACCAGATCATGACATGGTAAATTACATACGACAGAATAATGATCTCAACAATATCCGTCACATGGATCTTTGGTATGTAAAACCAGTCAAAATATACACCTAATGCCGTGAGTAACTTTTTCAAACTAACACCCCTTAACCATCACTAGTCTTATCGATTTGCCTGTCCGTTGTTTCGGTTTTTCTGTGGGCGTGGCTGTCTTGCCTGACCATTTGCACCCTGCTGCGGACGTGGCTGTCTTGCCTGACCGTTTGCACCCTGCTGTGGGCGAGACTGTCTTGCCTGACTATTTGCACTCTGCTGTGAGCGTGGCTTTTTCACCTGCTCCACAACTTCTTCCTCCGTCATGGTTTTTACACGTTTTTTCTGTGCATTTTCCACCTTGGGAATCGCCTTTACATAATAATAGTAATCATCATCTTCAAACTGCACGGATTCCTTGTGTGAGTAATCA
This sequence comes from Lachnospiraceae bacterium UBA5902, assembly GCA_002431865.1. Taxonomy (GTDB): domain Bacteria; phylum Bacillota; class Clostridia; order Lachnospirales; family Lachnospiraceae; genus Coprococcus_C. Next base: position 18,964 of record DJEI01000111.1, on the reverse strand, counting down.
ATCACACTCTTACACATCTGTATAATCACACCAAGCGCTCCACCGAGAATCGCACCGAGCACCAGACTTCCCGCTGGAACACTGGCGTCAACCATCATGCCACATACCACAAATACCAGAATCGTAAATACGCTTCCAACACCAATCGCAACATACCATGCATAGTCAAAATTCAACTGATGGATAAGTGCCGTCACCATAACAACAACTACAAATGAAATGATTGCAAGCAGCATTGCCTTATCCTTCATCATACCATTTACAATATAGGAGTATCCCTGAAAATCCACATCCTCACCAAGAAGGATGGTTGCTCTTGCTTCTTTTACATACTGTGCAAAATAATAAATTACCACACCAAATGCAGCCGGAACTGCGCCGGAAAATCCTGCAAAGATTGCTACCATAACAGGCGCTGCAAACGGAATCTTCAACATATATAAGATTGGCACCAATGCCAGCACATATCCCGTGTTCTGGAACATCCGAATAAAGGAGCAATACATCACAAGGAATAACAACAGGCACAAAACGCCTACATCCATCGATACCGAGAAGCAATGGACGGCAATGACTACACCTGCCAGAAATACAACAACCGGTCCTGTCACAAGCGCACTGATCACAGACAATAAAAATGTGATAACACCTCTATGTAAAAACTCACTATATCCAAACAGAGAATTTATACAAGAAAATAAAATAAACGAAAAGATAAACCGAAGAATCGGAGTGGTTACCTCATCATATTTTCTCAAAAAATCACGTATGGAATTTCTCACTGCTAGCAATCCAGTCATTCGTTTTCTCCCCTTCCTGCACCGTTCGGTGTATTTGTATTATAGACATGATCTTCCCGGTACATACCTTGCTGTTCCTGTCTGATCCGCTCCAACTGCTCCCTCTCTAACCGAGCACGACGTGCGCGGATTCTGCGTCGTTCTTCTTCCATCTCGCGCTGTCTCTGTGCTTCTTCCTGCTGTTTCTCAGAAATACGCTCATTCCGGCGCTTTACATTCTCGATAATCTCCTGATTCTTGCGTTCCTGCTGTGCCTGCAGCTGCCGCTGTACCATCTCAGACCGGCTGACATTGGCACGGGATGCCTGCTGTGGCGCATGTGCTCTGGCTGCAGAAATATCATCCGTTGTCCGCTTTGTATCGTCTACCATACGTCGCTGCATCTCCGGCGGATCGTCCGCATGGATCAGTTCTTTCAGGTTAATATTGTACTGTACCAGTCCATTTCTTGCTTTCTTATACCGATAATTATACAGGATAAATGCAAACAGAAAATAGATTGCACAGATGATCACATAGCCACCCAGCATCTTATATACGACCGCAAAATAATCCAGATTGTTCATTTTCTCTAAGATACTGTCAAATGTCATGAATATGTATCCTGCAATGACACACCAGTATAGTACTGTCACTGCCACCCATGTTTTTAACACATTATAACGGACATAATCACTTCTATAATATTTACTCACAACCAAGCTTTTATTCTTCTCATGTTTCTCAAATATCGCAAGCTTCGTCATAAGGATGGTTTTCTTCTCGTCAACCATATCCATACCTCTCAAACCTTTATTCGGCAAAGCCGTTCTTTCTTATCATATCGCATCTTGCCTTTAAAATCAATCTTTGATTCCCTGTACTCTTTGAAAATACAGTGAATTTTTAATGCGTGGCATACTTTTTCAAACCATTTACCATATAGCTCAAAAACATCCTGCAGGATTTCCATACCGGATACCCTGCCAGTCGGTAGGTACGATATGTCATCCGTGCCGATTTCAGCTTGTTCCTTGACTTTCCATGCTCGGATAAACGATACTCCAGCAACGGTTCATCGATGCCAACCGCAAACGGATATGTCCGCAGCATCTGAAGCCATGTCAGATAATCCTCATGCACCTCGCTGTGCTGCATCGGATATTTCAGCAGAATCTCCCTGGGGGCAACCACAGAAGAACAGTTGATCACATTCGTTTTTTCCAGCTCTGCAAGTGTAATTTTCTCCGGGGTATGCATGATTGTCTGTGTCAGGCTTCCATCCGGCGTCATCAGCACGCGGGCAGTATTGCAAAGACATGCCCCCGTCTGTTCCAAAAGCTCCACCTGTTTTTCCAGTTTTCCCGGTGCAAACCGGTCATCCGCATCTAAAAATGCAATATATTTTCCGTCTGCCTCCTGCACACCACGGTTTCTCGACGCGGCGACTCCGCTGTTTTCTGCATTCTGCAGCACCCGGATAGAAATATCTGCCGTCTGCGCCGCGTGCACATCGAGCCACGCCTGCACACATGCCACGGAATCATCCGTTGAGCAGTCATCCACCAGTATCACCTCGTGCACGTATTCCTGTGCCACCGCGGAGGTAAGCGCCTCACATATATACTGTCTTGCGTTGTAACATGGAATAATCACTGAAACCATTTTTACTCTCCAAACATCATTTTCATAATCCGCTCGGTCGCATGTCCGTCGCAGGCACTCATAAATTTCTGCCGGAATTCCTGCACCTTTTTCTTATCAAACCGCTCATCCACATGCTGGATATACTCTATCATCTCTTCATTCGTCGTGTGAATCGGTCCCGGGACAAATTCCTTATAATCATAATAAAATCCACGCCAGTCATAGTAGTTATCCAGATCAAATGCAAAAAAGATCATCGGCTTTTCAAACAGCGAATATTCAAATACAAGCGACGAATAATCCGAGATACAGATATCTGCCACAAACAATAACTCCTCTATGCTCATATCATCCGTCAGATCAAAGGCAAAATCCTCGTATCCTTCCGGAATCGCAGTCCGCTTCTTCACAAATGGATGTAATTTAATCAAAAGTATATAATCTTTCCCCAGTGCATCGCCAAACGCCGCAATATCCAGCTGATTTGGTGTCTTTGCTTTTGCAACCCTGCCACGGAACGTCGGCGCATACAGAATCACCTTCTTGCCCTTTGCCTGCGGCACTACAGAAAGCAGTTTTTCCTGTGCTGCCTTTTTTGCTTCTTCATCATAGAAGATATCTGAACGTGAAATACCGGTTGGCACAACCACGCCCTTTTTATCCTGCAGGGACATTGCCTCCTCATACGCCCAGACAACCTCCGGTGAGCTGACTGTCACATAGGTGTAATTTCCATGATATGGGTATTTCTCCAATGTCTTTCTGTCATCACCAAAGATCAGCTCTGCGGTGCTCATACCGAACTTTTTAAACGCACCACAGCCATGCCAGAGCTGCGTAACAATCGTCTCCTTACGCATCGGAAGTGCCGCAATCACATCGGAGGATTCATTTAAGAAGATATATTTTGCATCCGCGATATCTGTAATCATCGCCTCACAAGCATGCTGGTAGTCTTTCCGCTTGGAGAAACCACTGCGCAGAAAATGCGTATGAATTTCGTATTTGTGTTCCTCCTGTACCTTCTTGTACATCAGGGAAAAACTGTCGCTGATCTTGCTCTCCCGCACTTCGATAAAGACAACCTTCTTCTCGTTGACCGGTCTTTCCGCATACTTATTGTAAAGCTTCGGATAATGCTTCCGCAGCATCTCATAACGGTAGATCATGCGCGCCCGTTTTCTGCACGCACGGTACACCTTGCGCAGTGCCCGGTATGGAATCGTCTTCTGAATCGTCTTAAATACAATCGTCTTCTTGAATTTTTTAAACAAACTTTTCAACATCGTTTCTCTTTGTCTCCTCATGTAAAATATATCGAATCAATCGTTTTGTTGCATTTCCATCACAACGGCTCATATACTGCTCCCGGAACGCATGACGTTTCTCTGCGTACACATCCTTTCCCAATGTGCCAGCAACCGCACCCGCCAGCCGTTCTCCCTCTGTCACAATTACGCCCGGCATATCTTTATAGGACAGATACCAACCCCGGTCTGCGCCATATGTTTCCAGATCCGGTGCAAAAAACAGCATCGGTTTATCAAGCAGTAAATATTCAAATAAAATAGATGAGTAATCTGTAATCAGTAAATCTGCGGAGAAAAGCAGCTCTCCAGTCGTAAGCGGCTGTGTCTCTCCCCGTTTCAACATATGCGGATGCAGACTTTTTATCACCAGATAGTCCGGATTTTTCGCAAGTTCATCGATCCAGATCTCCCCGATCATCCGCCCACTCTTGTTCTGCTGTCCGGCATTTCCCCGGAAGGTCGGTGCCCATACGATCACGGTTCTTCCGCTCTTCGCACCATAGACCTGCTCGAACTCCTCCCGCATCACTGCTTTATAAGCTTCATCAAAATAGCAATCCGTATAGCTGCTTCCGTACGCCCGCACCGTCTTCGGATGCTTAATCCGCATCGCCGATGTGAAAAACGGACGGCAGTAAGGACTGCTCACTGTCACAAGGTCATAGTTCTTATAGACATTCCCCTTATAAAACCGCGGGATATCATCCTTTGCATCATAGCCAAACCTCTTAAATGCACCGCAGCCGTGCCACAGCTGGATCACGGTTGTCCCCTTCCGCTTATGGCAGGAGGACACTGGCAGGAAATTATCCTGTAAAATGACAAACTCTGCCTGTGCATACAGCTTCATAAATGCAAGCATCCGCCGCATACCTGTCTGCGCGGACATTGCCTGCAGATCAAAGAAATCATCCACCACTGTAAAGCTTTCCTGCGAAAGCAGGGCATCATGCAGCCGCTGCATTGAAGGCGGACATGCCGTCTTATGCTCATCGGCGAACACAACCAGCCCCTTTTTGACCGGCTTGCGGCAACAGATAAAATAATAAATTGGAAACAGCACATGTTGTGCCATCATTTTTATAATCTGCCTGATATAAAATCCCATATTAGTTAATCATCTCTTCGTAGATTGGAGCTACCTCATCGATATCTCCATAAGCTTTCATTTCCCCATGTTCCAGAATCATCGCCTTGTTACAGATACGTTTCACCTGATCCAAGTTGTGCGACACAAAAAGTACCGTCACGCCGGTATCCATCATATCGACCAGTTTCTTCTCACTCTTCTTTCGAAATTTCGCATCGCCGACCGACAACACCTCATCAAGGATCAGAATATCCGGGCGTACCACAGTCGCAATCGAGAATCCAAGTCTCGCCTTCATACCGGAAGAATAGTTCTTGAGCGGCACATCAATAAATTTTCCAAGCTCAGAGAACTTCACGATCTCATCAAATTTCTCTTCCATGAACTTGCGCGAGTGTCCAAGCACCGCACCATAGAGGAAGATATTTTCCGCACCGGTGTACTGCATATCAAATCCGGCGCCAAGCTCGATCATCGGGGCAAGCACACCTTTTTTCTCGATCGTTCCCTCGGTCGGTTTAAACACACCGGCAATTACCTTCATTAAAGTAGATTTGCCTGCACCGTTTAACCCAAGGATTCCAACACGGTCGCCCTGCTTCACTGTAAAGGACACATCCTTTAACGCCCAGAACTCCGTGTACGCGATATCATGCTTCACAAGCTTGATAAAATATTCCTTCAGGCTGTCAACCTTTTCCTTGTTCAGATGAAATTCCATGCCAACATGGGATAATGTAATTACGTCTTTTTTTGTCTCTTTGCTCACGATATCTCCTCCCATGCCTTACAGATGCAGGATGAACTGATCCTGTTTCTTGTTAAATACTGCGATTCCGACCACAATACAGATAAACGCAAAAGTAAAAGAATAGATCAGCATATGCGAACTCATCGCCCTGCCGAATACACAATTACGGAAATTGTTGATAATACAAAACAGCGGATTGAATTTCAGAATCCAGCTTACATTACTGTTTAAGATCTTCTTCGGATAATAGAAGATTGCACAGGTGTACATAATCAGCATCAGTGCTACATTCCATAGATATTCCATATCCCGGAAATACACACCAATCGTCGCAAGTATCATGCCAACACCGATGGACAGCAAAAACAAATTGAGCAGCGGTACGATGGCAAGCAATGTACGCCATGTCGGGAATATCCCTAACACCAGTGCTACAACTGCAAGCACCACAAGTGAGATCAGAAACAAAATATAATTGAAGCAGATGTTTGCAAGTGGATACAGGTATTTTGGAACATATACCTTCTTGATCATCGCCTCATTCTGCCGGATGGACTTTAATGCCGAGGTCGTCGACTGAGAAAACAGCGTATACATCAATCGCCCCGTCAGGATATAGACCGGAAATGATTTCTCTTTATGTCCAAGCAGCGTACCGAATACGAGTGTCAATACGATCATCGTAAGCAATGGCTCGATCATCGACCAGACGATTCCAAGATAGGACCGTCTGTATTTTAATTTGATTCCTTTTCTGACAAGCTCCGTAAACAAATTGTTATATTTACGAAACTCTTTTATTTTTGTTCCCATATTTTTTCCCTATTTTCTACATAATTCCCCGCAGCACCTGAACAGTGTGGGAAAGTCCGGTCTTCATATCGTACTGTGATTCAAACCCAAGTTCTTCCCGAAGCTTCGTCGTATCAAGGGTTGCTTTTGTCGCCTTCGAATAGCCTGCCTGCTCAGTTGCATCCGGCAGGTCAAATACGACCTGCTTATCTGCGAGATCCGCAAGCTGCTTTGCCACATCGCGAAGCTGAACATCCGAATCTTTCGAACAGATATTGTATGCCTCACCATCTTTGCCATCCAACATGACAGCAAGGATACCTGCGACACAGTCTGCCACATAGGCATAGGAAAATTCCTGTGTTCCTTCGCTCTTTAATACGATATCTTCCCTTTTCACACTCTTTAAGATGAACTGGGACAGTGCTTTTGTATCACTCATCAGCATCGTCGGGCCATACACGCGGGACAGACGCGAAATTACAACATCCATCTCCTTTTGCTTACGGTATGCCTGACACAATGCCTCTCCGGTACGCTTACTCTCCGGATATCCGGCACGCATCGTGTTGCAGTCGATATAACCAAGATAATCCTCGGCGAATTTATCGGTATCGCCACGGTTTTCCCCGTAGATTTCAACCGAGGATAAAAATACAAACCGTTTACAATCCGCTTCCTTTGCATAATCAAGCAGATACTGCGTTCCGAATACATTTGCGGTGATCGTTCCGATCGGATCACTCGCATAGGCAACCGGATGGGTATTGCTTGCCGCATGGATCACATAATTGATCTTCGCTGGCAGTGCCGGATTCCCAACCACCTTCTCATTGATATCCTGCTTAATAAAATGAAACTGTGGACAATCCGCATAGTCCGCGAAACGGGCACGCGCCTTCTCCTCATTTCTGCCTAATATATACACTTGCGTATTTGCCTGATAATGCTTGTCTGCGTACAAAAGTACATCCACCAGGAAGCTGCCGATCATGCCGGTTCCTCCAGAGATCAGCACCGATGCGTCTGCAAGCTCCTGCATCTGAACCATGCTTGCAACGACACACACATCCTGCATATAAAGTTCACTGTCATATAAATGCATCATCGTCTCTCCTACTTTAACCATTTATCCTTCTCTGCGGTCAGATAGCCCTTGAAAATCTCCAGATCATCCTTCGTCGTAAGCTTGATGTTCTTGTCTGAGCCTTTCGCAAAATACAGACGCTCGCCAAGCTCTACCATCATCGTATTCGTATAGGAGGAACCATAGATACCGATTTCCTCTGCAAATGCCTTCTCGTATGCCCACACAAGCTTATCGAACTTGTACGCCTGTGGTGTTGATACGCGGCGCAATGTCTCACGTGGAATGTATTTCGTTGTAGATGCCTCATCGTCGATCACAAAGATCTGCTCATTGTAAGGAAGAGACGTAACTCCATTTCCAAACTCATTACATTTCGCAATGACATCCTCGAGTACCTCATCATCGACCAGTGGACGGATACCATCATGAATGATGATGTTATCATCTGCAGAGCAGACATCCTTCAGGTTGTAGACACCATTTCGAATAGACTCCTGTGCACTGTTTCCACCAGAGATCACCCATTTTACCTTTGTAATATTAAACTGCTTGGCATATGCCCATAACACGTTATGCCATCCGTCAATACAGACAACCTCGATTGCATCAATCAGATTATTTCTCTGAAAACTCTCCAGCGTATAGATCAAAACCGGTTTGTCATATACGTTGATAAACTGCTTCGGGATATCCTGTCCCATTCTCTGTCCGGAACCTCCGGCAATAATCACTGCTACATTCATGTGCGATACCTTTATCCTTTCTCGTTTTTATCCTTTAACGCGGTCTGCTGGTTCTTATCTACCCCCTCCGAGCTTTCCTTACGGAACACAATACGGAAGGTCAAAAGCAATAGTTTCAAATCCAACCGATAAGAATATTCCTGAATATACGTCAGGTCCAGTTTTAATTTATCAATCGGAGTTGTGTTGTATTTTCCATATACCTGTGCATATCCGGTCAGTCCCGCCTTCACCTTCAGACGGAAATCAAAATCCGGCACTGACTCCTCGTATTTCTCGAAGATTTCCGGCCGTTCCGGTCTTGGACCAACCATCGACATATCACCGGCAAACACGTTGAAAAGCTGTGGTAATTCGTCCAGATGGAGATTCCGCAGCACTTTTCCAACCGGTGTGATTCGGTCATCATTCTTCTTTGCAAGCTGTGCGCCATTCGCTTCTGCATCGATGCGCATGCTTCGGAACTTATAGATCATAAACTGTTTTCCGCCCCGTGTCAGCCGAACTTGACGGTAAAAGACCGGACCATGATCATATGCCTTGATCGCAATCGCAATAATCAGCATAATTGGAGATGCTGCCACGATTCCAACACCGGATATTAACAGATCGGTTGCTCGCTTAAAGAAACGCTGATCTGCCTGCAGACCGATATTTCTCGACAGAAATACCGGAGTATCTACCAGATGCATGTCGTCCGCACCCTTCATGATAATATCCGTGATTTTCGGAATGACATAAGTACGGATAGAATGCTTAAAGCAATATTTCAAAATGTTGTTCCGGTCTTCTGACGGCAGGTCGTACAGTACGACTCCCTCGAAATCCAATACATCCTGCTGGATCTTCTCCATACCCTGCTGATAGTTTAATACCTCACAGATCTGATAACGGTCGCGTCTGGCATTGATCTTGAGCAGGAAATTCTCCGGCGGATAAATACCATAAATCACGATCAGCTTCCGCGGCGGGAAAAACAGCATGTAGATATGCTGTATCAGAATCACCCAGAGCGTCTCAAACACGATCTGAATGATTACCATTATGATAACCGGAAGCACGTTCATATAATCACGTGACACCATGCAGATGAAAATATAAGCAACAGCTCCGCCGATCACGATTGCAAGTCCATGTGAAAGACATAAATCCAGCACTCGCATATAGCTTAATTTATATCCATTGAAGCTCTTGGTGATCAGAAACAAAAAAACGGCATACAACCCGATTACAACATAATTTCCCCGAAAGAATAACGGATTGTGATACTCTCCAAACCAGATCACACCAAATGATACTGCTTCAAATACCCATATGATCAAATTCGCAAGCAAACTCAATGCTCTTCTTCGTTGTTCTTCTAAGTACATAGTTCCTCTTTTACAAATAAGCTGCGCTCATTTGTCTCTTTCCAAAAACACGACAGTCGCACCGGAGACATGTTTGTATGTTCCGATGCGACACCACGCTTTTTTATTTAGATTGCCGGATCTGTCGGGTCCCAAGTCTGGCTGCCAGGTATCTTCTGTAATACCGGCTTGCCGAGAGGTCCCGGATCACTGGAATTATAGATCGTAATCTTTGTACCTCTTGGGCAATTATCAAAGATCCACTTTGCGTCGATTACCTGTAAACGGACGCATCCATGCGATACGCGTTTTCCAAGATTGTTGTAACTGCTTGGAATCAGTGTGCGCGGATTTGTCTTATTATATAACACCGAATGGAATAAGAAATTGCCCTGTATCTGGGAACAATACTGTCCCTGTACGCCGCCCATCAGTGCGTTCCAACGCCATTTTCCAGCCAGATAGAAGGTTCCAACCGGAGTGGAATCACCCGGCGAACAGGTCATTGCCTTGATTGGCACACCATCCTTATAGATCGTGATGCAGCTTTCCTGCTTATTTACACGAATCTCGTATGTATCCTTCGTGATTGCCGGTGGTTCAATATAGACATACGGTTTTTTCGTTGCCCCTGGTGCCTTGCTGCCCTTTTTGACGAGCCGGATCTGGATTGCCTCCATCCGTTTCCCACCGTTCGTCGTGCCTGCCATCTGTCCATTTTTCGCCCAGTCAAGCCAGCCGAGTGACTGACAATGAACACGATAATAAATATCATAATAGGCTGTGATATCTCCTGTCAGATGCATACAGATTGCTTCGATCCGTTTCGACTGACCTGTCGTACCACTCACGCCGTTATTCGAAACATCTTTTGTCCAGCCCAGGGACTGTACATGGGTGTTATAGACGATACCGCCCGTTATGCCCTGTGTCTTTAAATCAATCTTGATTGCTTCGAGGCGCTTGCCCTGTCCGGTTGTACCCGCAATTGTTCCGCCTGTTACCGTATTCATCCATCCATAAGACTGTGCATGTACCTGATAATTGACTGTAGCTGTCGGCGTCACTGTTGGCTTCTGGATCAGCCTGATCTCGATTGCTTCGAGACGTTTGCCCTGTCCAACCGTTCCGGCAGTCTCTCCGCCCTTCGTCCATGAGCTCCAGCCATAGGTCTGCATATGGACACGGTATAACACTTCGAAATGATTGGCAAGCTCACCGGTCAATTCCATCCGGATTGCTTCCATGCGCTTTGACTTTCCAACGGTTCCCGCATACTGTCCTTTGTCTGCAAGGCTTCTTGGTGACGCGCCCTTCGTATCGGCATCCACCCAGTTCATCCAGCCATAAGTCTGCACATGTGTCTGATAGCGAAGTCCGCCTGTATAAGACGTTCCATTCTGTTTTAAAGAAATCGCAATCGCTTCCAGACGTTTGCTCTTTCCGGTCGTACCTGCTGTCTTTCCGTTCTGAGCCGGATTCATCCAGCCGTAACTCTGTGCATGTACACTATATGATACTGTCGGCATCGCCTCCGCTGCCTGTGTGGTATTGACTGGCAATACGATCACTCCGAGCAGCATCACAAGTGATAATAAATATGCTCCAATTTTTTTCATAATCCCTGTTCGCGTCTTAGAAAACCCGCTTCTCCTTCACCTGATTTTTGTAAATCACATAATTGACATTTATTATATATAATTTTCCTGTTCTTGTCACGAACTTTCTATTACATTCTGCTTTACTGAATCATTACGCGGATCTCTGCAGCCTTTCCATCTCGGATACGCTGTGCTGCTTCCCCGGATACAACTGCTGCCTCGCAGGTCTCTGCGCTTCCGTCATTGAAAACAAGCTCGTACTTTGCAACTGTATACTGTCCCGGAATCAGATCCCGCTTGCTGCCACAGTCGTATACGACCTTAATCTTACCAAACAACGTTGCTTCTATCTTGCCATCATCCTTCACAAGATATGCCGGAATTGCCGGGGCAAGCCTAAATGCAAGCACACCGTCCTGCATTGTAAATAGCTTCGCGCCGTTCATCATGAGTTCCCACATCTGTAAGAACTCTGCGGTCGAACCACTCAGTCTTGCCACGAAGCCCTTTCCATGAATCTTCTCATTGAAGTTTGCAGAGCTTACTAAGAACGATGAATTCTCCAATGGACTTCTGCCATATGTCTCATAAGGCAGGAATGGAACGCCCATCTTCTTTAAGTCCGCAAAATACTCTTCATAAAGCCCAGACTTCAAAAGCTCCAGTAAATATTTGTACTCCATATGCAGCCAGATGGACTCGTTTTCCAGCCAGCCTGGTGAAAATGCACGCGCACGTCCAATCTCGTAAGAGCATTTCGTCAGCGGTGCATTGACCTTGTACATATCGAGCTTCTTATCATACATATCTGAAGCCTTTACCTTCTCGTAAAGTGCTTCCTTTGCCTCGTGTGTCTGTGGTAGCTTCAGGTAACGGACCGGTCCCTCTAAGAACAATGGGATATCAACCACCTGCAGATTCTCCGGTGTGATCACGCCTTCTTTCTCTGTGTAATCAGACATGCTGTATGCCATATATGCCGGTGCAATGCCATCCTTCATCGCGCAGCCAAGCTCGATTCCTTCTTCTACATATGCAATCATGCGGTCAAGAATTGCCACAAGTGCCGCAGCCGGAATCGTCTCTTCTTTTCCATCAATGCCAAATGCGGTCTTCTCACGATATGCTTCCTTCGCGATATTGACTGCATTCCATACCGTCAGACGATCACTGCCCTTTGTGTAAGCTTTCAGTACTGCATCCGTCTTTTCGATCAGCTCGGCAAGCTCTGCCGGAACATCCACTGCACGGTCAAATTTCGCAAGCTCCTCACGCAGGAACAGTAACATCCGCTGTAATTCATAGGTTTCGCAGACAGAAGAACCGAATAATCCCGGCAGGCCATTTAACGCGTCATACCAGCCCGGCTTTCCACCTTCCATCTCAACACCGATGCCCTTCATATCCAGTGCATCGAACTTGAGTGTACTCATCAGCACAAGCTTCGTTGCAAGGTTTGAAGTATAAACGTCACCCTTTCCATACGCTGTACGCGCCTTGTCGAAGGTTACCTCTGCCTTCTTCTCCTCATCGATGGAGTGGTACTGTCTGACACCCTTCTCTGTCTTGACATACCGCTTCACTCGTGGAAGCACAGTTGCCTTTGACTCATAATAGGTATAATCCTTCTCATCAAAGAGCATTGCCTCTTCCTTCTCCGGGTAGACGGACAGATATGCGTCAACGAGATCGAGATTGTACGTCCAGTGGTCACTCCAGTAGCCCTCACCGAAATCTGCATTCAGATTCTCAACGCTATGTTCCATCACAACCGCGAAGAACTTGTCTTCGTCAACAGTGAGACCAACCTTTTTATTGTAGATCTGTGCATATAATTTACCCGGTGTAAATGGCTTTGCAAATAAATCCTTCAGAGCATCTGCATTCCCGGTTACATAGGAGAGCACTTCTGCTTCTGCCTCTGGCTTTAATGAGTAAGTGATCTGCTTTACCTGCAATGGATTGTAGCCGTCCAACTGCAGCAGATCATAAAATACCTTGATATTGTAATCGCCGACGAAGTTCGCAAAATAGATATCGCTTCGACGGTTCTGGTTTACATCACGGAAGTTTCCATTTCCCTGAGAATAATATTCCGGAAGCATGGAGAAGAAATTGTAATCACGCTCCACATCGCCGTGCTTTCTGGAATATACATAGAAGATATGTCCGCCCGGAAGCTTCACCGGATATCCGCCACGCAGCACGTTGTCAATATATGTCTGCTTGCAGTACGCGTCAAAGACCGGATCTGCCGTTGTCGTTGCGATCGTGTCTGCAAGTTCATTGATGATCGCATCATTTTCTTCATGCTTTCTTGCAAAATATGCCGCATTCAAACCAGCATCTGCAAATGTATGGAACAACTCCTTTGTGCCTGCCTGACCATATACGGAATAAATCGTATAACTGTCAGTGATTTCCTCATGTGCACACGCAAACCCTGCCGGTACCTGATTGGCGCAAAGCTGATGCTCTGCTGCAAGCGCAAGCACTTCTGTCTGGAAGAAATTCACCGGCTTTGCCAGACTTGTATCGTAATCAAAGATCAACTCTGGATCTGCGATGATCGGAAGCTTCCCGCCATCCTTGTTCACAGATACCATGAAGTTTCCTGCCTCTACCTCGGAAACCTCTGCCGCGTCGGCAAGTGCAATACGCACGCGGTAATATGGCAGCTTCTCGTTTACGTCCTCGACCTGCATCCATGCCTTTGTTGTCTGCGCCGTCTCCTTCATATCCTTTAACGCGATACCATATGGAAGCAGTGCCGGCATACCGTCTAACACTTCCACATCCTTCTTCGCTCCGGAGAGATTCGTGATCGTCACCGTACGAACCAGACCGCCGAGACGCTCATTCGGGATCGTGTAATACAAAACGTTTACTTTGATACCAAGTGCTTCGTTTGTCTCCTCGATTTCCAGCTCGTTCATACCAATATACATCTTATGTGGCATATCGTCGTCCACAAATGGCTCGTAAAATGTTCCGTCTACCTTCAGAAATGTGCGGAAGCCCATCGTCTTTGTGAACTGGTAGGACTGATGTGCCGGATAAAATTCCATGATGGAATGATCTTTGTTCTCTGAGCCGAAGCTGCAGATCGCCTGTCCGCGGTTTACGTAGAAATTCCAGAGCGGAGTTCCATGGATGCCGCTGATGCCCGGAAGAAAGCTTGCGAAACAGGACTGTTTGTTGTAGTTGTCTATTACAAAGCGGTTCTTATTGTCAAACATATTTTTTCCTTTCTAAATCGTACGGATAATTGTAATCTGTTGTATCCTCGTGAAACGCATGCATTTTACAACACATAAATTCATTCGCACGAGATATGATATAAATGTATTGCAACTAAGAAGTACTAAATGTTCTAATTCACTTCACTGATTACTCACGCCACCGCCGCACGGGTATTGCCCCCTCGCTTCGCTCGTCGGCAGATTGTCAGGCGCATCCTAAATATGAATCTACGATTCATATGCGCCTTCCGCTCGCCATCCTTGGCTCAGTGGCGGCTTGTTTGA
>DJEI01000111.1:0-4241 GCA_002431865.1 Lachnospiraceae bacterium UBA5902 | reverse complement strand
TTGTTTGAACATCGTGTTCAAACATGGCTGATATACTTATAGAACATTAAGTACTTCTAAGTTCCAAACATATCTATATCTTATCTCGTGCAATGAATCTTATGTGATGTACTATATGGTATTGCGTTTCACGACTATACATAAACAGTTGTTCAATTATCCTGTTTTATTTATAAATCTAATTTATCTTTGACTGTGTTAGTTACTTTGCGGCAGCGTACAATTCCTTGATCTGCGCCTCGTCGAGTGGCAGGATTGGGGAGTTGTCGTCGCAGGTGTCACGGTTTTCTACGATTACGACTTCGCCGTCTGTATCCATAATATGGTTATGCCATGTTCCCTTCTTGATGTTGTAGATCTTGTGTGGCTCCATGTGTACGGCCGTGATCTTGCCCGGCTTGTCGCCCTCGCCAGCGAGGAACAATGTGCAATGACCCTGTACCAGCACGAATACCTCGTCGGTATATAAATGCTTCTGCATTGTCTTTACATTCTCGATCAGCAGGTCGTCGCAGAACTTTAAGACTGCGACTCTCCAGTTTTCGTAATCCACAAGTGGTTTGTAGCCTTCCGGCTGAAAATCTATAATTTCAATTCCTTCCATATTCTTTTCCTTCTTTCTATTCCGGTGATGAAACCTCAATTTAATCTGATAGTTCCACAGAATACACAATTTATTGCAGATGCGCTCTCGCTCACTTCCACACGTAGCAGGCACTAAACTCCCTGTCTAAGCAAGTGTTACTTCGATTGTGTGCTGTGCATCCTTGGAAAGTGCCTCGATATCTGCACGCTTGATCACTGGTGTATCAGCAAAGTCGTAAGCAGCGCCATCGATTGTAATTGCACTTACCTTGTAATCAGCCGGTGCCTTCTTCTCTGCATTTTTCATAACGATCTTGACCTTTCTGTCTGCAAAGATCATAGAAAGTCCTGCTTCTCTATTTGCATCGAACTGCTCTGGAAGAAGCTGTGGCACGAATGCCAGGTCTCCCATCTGTCCGCGCACACCAAACATCTGTGTAATTACCGTTACAAGCAGCCAGCTTGCAGCACCTGTCAGATAGTGATACACGCCTCGTCCCTTTGCGTCAACATACTCTGGCACACCCGGATAGATGCGGCTCTTCTCGATATCATTGCAGTGCTCAAATAATGTATTAAATACTTTATACGCTTCCTTCGCGAAGCCTCTTGTATAAAGTGCATTTCCAAACATTGTTGCCATGTGGCAGAACACGGCACCATTTTCCTTATGACCATAAGCGAATCCAAACATACGTCCAAGATCCATCTTTACCTCATGGAAATCCGTGTTCAGGCGGTAACCTCCAACAGAAGCATCGTACAGATACTTGTCTGCGGACTTCACAATCTCTGCCACCTGCTCGTCGGTTGCTGTCTTCGACATGATCGTAAACACCTGTGAGGTAAGCATCATGCGGACGCCACCATTGATATCGCCCTCAACCGCCTTGCCGGAGTTGTCATAATAACCATTGAAGAAACCGTCGCCCTCTGCAGTCTGTACCCATTCCGTCTTGCGGATGTGCTCACGCATCCAATCTGCTTTCTCCTTGAGGTTTGCAGCAAGCTCTGCTACAGAGATTTCTACCTTCTCACCGAAAAGTGTATGTCTGCAGGTCTCGCAGTAGTTCATGAGAACTTCTCGTTTCTTCGCTACATCCTCATACAGATCTGTGCCGGATACGAGAAGCTGCTGCATCTCCTTTGCGATCTTCACCGTTTTTCTGCCAGATGCCTCAAACGCCGCAAGCAGACCTGCAATATGATCCATATTGTCTGCGTACATCGTTGTAAATGCGACGCTCTCGCCACGCTGTGCTGCCATATCGAGTGCGTCATTCCAGTCTGCGCCACGCAGACGGATCTCGTTATGTTCTCCAACATCATAGAAGGAAGACAGGTTCTGGATCAACAGATGCTCTAACAAAGTTCCAGAGTATACATTTCCTGCTACATCCTTCTGTTTTTCACCCTGTGAGATATCCCAGTCTGTATCGCGTTTCTCACCACGACAGATTAAAAGATCCTTGAAATATGTATTTTCTTCTAACAGGATATCCAAATCTCCTGTCTGGTTGATATAAAGCTCCGTTGTAAGATATGGCCATACGCCGTGATCCATCCATACACGCGCGATACCATTACGGTCGGCGATAAATTCGCCCTGCTTGCTTCCGATGATGGTTGCATTTGTACCATCGAGACGCACACCGCCGAAGTTGTCGATCAGCATCTGACGCACGCCGTCCGGATTCATGATAAGAAGTGCCAGGCAATCCTGCCACAGGTCACGCCATCCACGGCCGCCCTTACCATAATCATGATGTGGAAGGAACGAACATCCATAGATCCGGCGCAGCATCGGCTGGAAGCTTACCCACTTCATCCACTGGTCGAAATCCTTGTTGCCTGTATGGTAAGAGACATTGACCTTCTCCTGCCAGTATGCGATCGTCTCGTCCCATGCCTTGTCAAATGCCTTGACACTCAGGAACTTATTGGCAGCTGTTGTAAGCTCTTCTGCACTGTCGCCATAGCCCATTGCAATCACATAGGAAATTGTCTCACCGGCAGCCACCTTTTTCTCTGCAAATACAACGCCGCCCAATGCTTCGTAGCCGTCGATACCTTCTCCCTTTGCATATGGTGCAAGTGGGTTCTTATAAAGTGCACGTGGATTCTCCAGATTTCCGCCCTCACCGATGAAATCCTCTACAATTGGATAGTAACCGATCGGGGTCTCGTTCTCATTTCCACCGAACACACCATAGTTGATCTCGTTGCGCTTATGTCCACGCTCATCAAATGTCATCGTCGGTTTTACAAGGATGCCGGTCTCATTCGTTGTGATACGATGCAGCAGAGCCGTTACATGACGGTGGTCACGGATGTTATCCGCAGATCTTGCATAAATCGGAATTGCAGTTACTACCTGCATTGTCATTTCTTTCTCTGAAATATTTGTAAGCTCTACCTTCAGAAGCTCCAGCTTCTCACCGCTGATCGGAGATACACTGGAAAGGGATGCCTTCACACCGTTCTTCTCGGAAGTACGTGTGATCTTATGATGCATAAAGCCTGCTTCTAAATATGTCGGTTCCTTGTCCTCTGTAAAAAGCTCTGCCTGCTGGGCAGCGGAACGTCCAGTCAATGACCAGAGTGTCTTTCCGTTGATCTTGCACCATACATTTCTGGAGGACTTGTCATTGTGCAGATTCTCACAGCTCACTGGTGGCATAAGGAATGAATTCTGACTCATCTTTGAATCACCTGCAAGATCGGGTGCAACCGAACTCATAACCCCTGATTCATTTGCGATTGGAAAATAAAGATAACTAAGCATCTCTGGATTCTCCATAGTAAAGTCGCCCTGATTTCCTACATAATTGATCTTCATTTCAACACTCCTTTTTATAAAAATTCTTATATTATTTTCTTGTTTTAGAGGTTGCCTGACAGTCTCTGCAAACAACCAGATGCGCGCAATCACGCACATTACAATTATATCGTATTTTTCCACATAAGAAAAGAGACGTCTATCATTTACGTCTCTTTTTTTAGTAAAATTTTACTCATGATTTTCTTTTTTATTTTCCTGCGGCAGCTTCCAGATATTCCCGCCGAAGAAATCGGCTTCTGCCTGCTCATGTGTCACAAGAAATGTTGTCCTGCCTGCGACTTTTTCCTTCACATACTGCATCACGATCTGCTTTGTCGCAGCATCTAATCCTTTGAATGGTTCATCTAAGATCACACAGTCCGCCTCGTACAACAACGCCCGGAGCAGCGCAATCCGCCGCCGCATGCCACCACTTAATTCCATGGCGTTCTGTGTTAAGTCTTCTTTCGTGATACCAACCTGTGCCGCCTCCTGCTCTATCTTACGGCGCTGTGCGTCCCTTTGCGCGCGCGTTCTTTTACGATCCAGCACAAGGGCAATATTCTCATAGGCAGAAACATCCTCACACAACCGGTTTTCCTGAAATAATACGGAAACCTTCTCCGGCATTCCGATCACTTCTCCATTATCCGGCATTTCTAATCCGAGCAGAATCCGAAGCAGGGTTGTCTTGCCACAGCCCGACGCGCCCATGATCACGCTGGTTTCTCCAGCAGGTAATTCCTTCGAGACATGATTTAACACCTGCTTTTCTCCATAGGCTTTCGATATATTTTTTATTCTAATGTCCTGCATCCGTATCCTCCATAAAATG
>DJEI01000054.1:1251-19554 GCA_002431865.1 Lachnospiraceae bacterium UBA5902 | reverse complement strand
AAATATGATCCGGTATGTTAATATAAACAAGCCGGGAAACCCGAATGCATATAACCGAAAGCCATTTAGTAAAGAATCTCTTCAAAAGTTATGGGATGCGCATAGCTCAAACGAATACATATCCGTTATACTGATGCTTATCTATACCGGGGTTCGAATCGGAGAACTGCTTAATCTTGAGAAAAAAGATGTACACTTGGATGAAAGATGGTTTTATGTTAAAGAATCAAAAACAGATGCAGGAATCAGAGAAGTTCCTATTGCCGAAAAAATTGTGCCATTCTTTGAACATTGGATGAAAAAAGATTGCAAGAATCTGATCTGCACTCCGGACTGCGAGCCATTTTTATATAGAAATTATTATGACTCCTATTGGGTTCCCCTTATGCTGCAGCTAAATCTGGGGCGTTATGAATCACAAGAGGCGAAAAAAGAACCTATGTATAAAGGACACCGTCCACATGATACAAGACATACCTGTGTGTCTTTACTTACTGAAGCTGGGGTTGATGAGCGAATTATTCAGAAAATAGTTGGTCACAAAGGGCAAAATGTTACACAGATCGTTTATACTCACGTCGATCTTCCATTCAAATTAGAAGCAATCAATAAAATCTAAGGGAGGGATTCGATGAATAAAACAGCTTATAAGAATCAGTTTAACGCAGATAATTATGAGAGGATCTATCTCTCTGTCCCCAAAGGGACGAAACATATGATCCAAAAACTTGCTGCCGATAACAATATGTCTGTTAATAAATATTTTCTGATGCTGCTCCAAAAAGAACAAACTGCTCTGTTTGATTCAATCCAATTATCCGAGAAAGCCAGATCCTCCATTTTGTATGTTACCGGAAATACGCAAAATGGCTACGATGTATTCTTGAAAAACGGTCTCCAATTTCATTGCAAAACCAAGCACGATATAAAAAAGGAAATTGTCTTGCGTAAGATAAGCTAAATCTTACGCAAGATATTATTTTTTGTGTTACTAATGCGTTACTAACGTGTTACTAATTCGCAAAAATCCACCAATACGCAAAGAACCCCACGCAAAGAAAAATCCCACAGATACAAGGAAAACCTTGTTTCTGTGGGATTTCTGAGTTCGCAATTCCTATCTCTTTGAAAACTGTGGTGCACGACGTGCGGCTTTGAGACCGTACTTCTTTCTTTCCTTCATACGAGGATCTCTTGTAAGGTATCCTGCCTTCTTGAGTGCTGGTCTGTACTCAGCGTCTGCCTCAAGGAGTGCTCTGGAGATACCATGTCTGATAGCACCAGCCTGACCAGTAAATCCGCCACCCTTAACATTTACAAGTACGTCGAACTTTCCTTCTGTACCTGTTGCTGCAAATGGCTGCTTAACGATGAGCTTCAATGTATCAAGACCGAAATACTCATCCATGTCTTTCTTATTAATAGTTACCTTACCAGTTCCTGGTACAAGGTAAACTCTTGCGATACTGCTTTTTCTTCTACCTGTTCCGTAAAATCTATTACTATTCTTAGCCACGAACGTTTCCTCCCTTATTAATACTTAATCTCTAATACTTCTGGCTTCTGAGCCTGCTGCTTGTGCTCTGGTCCAGCGTAAACATAAAGCTTCTTGATCATCTGTCTTCCGAGAGGTCCCTTTGGAAGCATGCCCTTAACTGCAAGGTAGATAACTTCCTCTGGCTTCTTAGCCATCTTCTCTTTGAGAGTCTGCTCTTTCATACCGCCGACATAATCAGAATGGTGATAGTAAACCTTCTGATCCATCTTCTTACCTGTTACTTTGATCTTATCAGCATTTACAACTACGATATAGTCTCCTGTATCGATGTGTGGTGTAAATGTCGGCTTGTTCTTTCCTCTTAAAATGCTTGCAATCTCTGATGATAAACGACCTAATGTATGTCCTGTAGCATCTACTACATACCACTTTCTTTCAATGTTTGATGGGCTTGCCATAAAGCTCTTCATTGTGGTGTTCCTCCTTAAAATTATTCGAATTGTCCTGCATCATACCCATGCTTTCAAGCCGAAATGTCCGAAACAGCCTGTCTGCACAGTGCCGAATGCGTACTGTACATTGCTTCAAAAGAGTATTCCATGAATCCCGGGGCTATTGGGACACACTTCACCTGTCTTTTGTCACATTTAGATATTATATTATACGTGCCCGCGTGTGTCAACGCTTTTTTCAAGAAATGCGTAAATTTTCTACAAATATTCAATTCCAACTAACCGCAATCCGCACGCTTCCGCTTTCGGCCCTGCTGCCGCACGATCCTTCGCGTCAAGAATCTCTTTCACATGCTCCGGCGGATACATATTCATGCCGCATTTCAGCAATGTGCCCATGATAATCCGCACCATATTATACAGGAAACCTGTCCCGCGGATTGTCATGATGATCATCTTCCCCTCTGTGCGGAAGGATATCTCTGTCACGGTGCGCACCGTCGATTCCACCTGTGTCCGCGGCGTGCAAAATGATTTGAAATCATGCTCGCCAACAAGATATGCTGCTGCCTGCTCCATCTTCGCTACATCGACATTGAAATAGCAAAACTTCGAGTAAAGCCGTACAAGTGGATTTGGAAATCTATCATTCCAGATTCGATACTCATATGTCTTGATCGTGTCGCAGAACCGCGGGTGAAAATCATCCGACACCTGACACGATTCCTGAATCCGGATATCGTCCGGCAGTCGCTGATTCAACGCGAAGCTGATCTTCTCCGGCGGAATCCGTGTCTCCGTATCAAAGACCGCCACATTTCCCAGCGCATGCACCCCGGAATCCGTCCGGCTTGCGCCAATGACCCTGATATCCTCCTGCAGCAGCTTTGACAGTTCGCGGTTCAGGATCTCCTCAATTGTAATTCCATTATCCTGAATCTGCCAGCCGCAGTAATTTGTTCCATCATACGCGACAGTTAATTTGATTCGTTTCATGGAGCGAATCTCCTTTCTCTTTCTGATATCTTATAGTTCAATTCAAAATATAGACACATAAAATATATCATTACTTCTATATACAAATCACTTGACTAATATCATAAAATGCCTATATCATTGTGATTTATGTTTTCTATTTATTACACTTATCATCACTATGCAAAGTTAAAATTTGATAATTAGAATAATCGACGCCACAACCATCACCAGCATGCACACATACGCAGCCACATCCCGTCTCTCATACACAAGTGGATGCAGCTTCGTCCGTCCTTTGCCACCTGTATAACAACGGCTGTCCATTGCATCGCCCAGATGTCCGGCACGCGACATTGCATTCTGAAAAAGCGGCAATATCACCGTCCGAAGCTTCTTTAAGCGCACAACCGGATTGCCCTTCCTGAAGTCCGCGCCACGTGCCATCTGTGCCTTCATGATCCGGTCTAACTCTCCAAATAATATCGGTACAAACCGCAGCGCGATCGTGATTCCCATTGCCACGCCACCACTTAGATGCATGCATTTCTCCATGCCGTCCGTCAGTCTCGTCGGAGTCGTCGTATACATCAGCAGGCTCGACATCAGAATCAAAAGCAGCATACGCCAGAACACAAATCCTGCTTTGATCAGTCCCTCCTTCGAGATTGTGAGCACACCAAGCTTTACCAGCATCGTTCCATGCACGGTAAATGCATTTAATATACTGCAAATTAAGATAAAAATGAACACCCCCTTCGTTCCGCGTATCATCTTGCGCATCGGCACCCGGCTGCACGCCCACACACCGGCAAATACCGCAGTAAGCAATAAAAACAACAGAAGATTCCGATCCAGCAACAGCAGGATAATATATACAATTGTAAATCGAATTTTGACTCGGGGATCCAGCCGGTGGATCATCGAATCCACACTATGGTACTGCCCCCATGTGATATCCTTCATCATATTCCTACCTCTTTTTAGACATATTTCATACAACTGTACCCAAGCCGAACATACCTCATACTAATATACTGTTTCAATCATATACCTCATGCAGCATAAATAGTTGTATGTGAACTATTTTGTACTACAATATCTATATACTAAATCATCCAGAAATCGCATCCACGATCGCCTGCACCGTCTCCGCAGTCTGTGTATGCTTACATGATACCGGAAGTCCCATGATACGCAGGCGGATCAACAACTGCATGCAGACCGGAAGCTCGCAGACCGCTTCTGAGAGCATTTCTCCGGGAAACCGCACAGGACTTCTGTACCCTGTCTGTGCCGCAGTCATTTCTGTCCCCTTGTTCTGTGTCATATGCTCCATCTCCCGCAGCCACAACCGATAAAATACATCTGCAGATGCCCCCTGCTCCACGATTTTTCCATCTTTCAAATACAATACCTGCTCTGCGTCCTCCACGACTGCATCCGCATCGTGACTGACTACAACCACTGTAATTCCCGCATCCCGATGTAACGCGCGCAGAATCTCCAGCATCTTTTTCTTTCCAACCGGATCAAGCCCTGCCAACGGTTCATCTAAGATCAGATAATCCGGCTGCATCGCGATCACACCAGCCAGCGCCACACGCCGTTTCTGCCCGCCAGACAGCTTATCCATTGGCAGATCATAGACATCCTGTGGCAGCCCGACAAACTGAATCGCCTCATACGCACGTTTCTCCGCTTCGACCTCACTGATGCCGACATTCCGTGGTCCAAATACCACATCCTCATAAACATTTTTCGCGAATAACTGCTGTTCAGGATACTGGAAAATGAACCCGATTTTCTTACGCAATGCTGCGATATCCGCAGAAGTATCCGTCACTTCCATTCCATCTACATAGATGCTTCCATCCGTTGGCGAAATAAGCGCCGGAATCATCTGCAGAAGCGTCGATTTTCCTGCCCCTGATGGTCCGATGATTGCCGTATAACTGCCCTTCTCGATGGAACAACTTACATCATTTAAAATTGGTTTCTTACCATATAATAAGTTCACATGTTGAAATACAATTGCCTGCGACAACGCTTTCGCTTTCTTATCCACAGATACAGACTCCATCGTCTTTTCCTTCAGAAATGCATATGGATGTTCCTTGTATATCCGTTCCGCAATCGCTTCCACCGAAAATAAATCCTTCGTCCGCACACACCCGCGCTCTGCCAGAGCATGTGCAAGCTGCACGGTCATCGGAAGTTCCAGGCCAAACTCACGTAGCTTCTCCGGTTGTGCAAAAAGCGCTTCCCGGCTGCCCTTCAAGCCAAGCCTTCCCTGATGCAGCACATAGATCCGGTCTGCCAGCAAAAGCTCTTCCATCAAATGGGTAATCAAAATGATTGTAATCCCCTGCTTCTGCAGCTCCTTCATCAACTGCAGCACATCCCATCTGGATCCCGGATCCAGCATACTGGTCGCCTCATCGAGCACGATACAGCGCGGTTTCATTGCAAGCACGCCGGCAATCGCCACCTTCTGCTTTCCTCCACCAGACAATTCTTCAATCCGCATGGATGCCGAAAGTCCTACCCGTGCAAGTGCATCCTCCACACGCTTCACCAGTTCCTTGTGTGGCACGCCGATATTCTCCGCGCCGAAAGCGACATCCTCCTCCACGACACTGCCGATCAGCTGATCGTCCGGATTCTGAAACACCATGCCAACCATTTTCCGAATTGGAATAATATTCTCCTCCTGCATTGCATCAAGTCCGCCAATCAGAACGGTTCCCTCGATTGGCAACAGCAGCCGGTTTAAGATCTTGGCAAATGTGCTCTTCCCACTGCCATTCACGCCTGCCACAACGATAAACTCGCCCTCGTCCGCATCAAAATTAATCCCGCGGATTGCATTTACCATCTCCGTCAGATTTCCTTCCTCGTCCCGGTCAAAATATTCAAATGTAAGATCTCTGATTTTTATCATGCTCTTCTATATTCCTGATTCACGCTTTTATTCAGACTGTTTGTCTCTTCACATATTCTTTACTATACCATCTTTTCTATGTATCCCGCAATTTTTTCTCAAAAGTATAGAAAAATTTTCACAATATGCTATAATTTATATGAATTTGCTATTATGAAACCACAAGTGTTTCACATGGCTTGTTCAAACTAATTGTCTGCATTTACAGACAATTATTTACACACATTGGGAGGGTACATATGGATTTTACAAATTTTCCAAACATCAATGCGCGGATTACTGCCTGGGGCGGTATTAAACAAACTGCATTTAACAAGAAGAAATACGCGGCTGCGGAAGCTTCATGGAACCTGCTTTCTCCACAGGAAATCGCGATGCTCGATCAGCAGATTCCTTACGGCATAGATGCGTTCTCTTTCGTTGCAACACCAACCGCCATTCTTGTCTATGAGGCAAAGACGGTACGCGTAATTCCAATCCGCGATATCATGTGGATCTATGGAAATATTCTGAAGCAGACTTCGTATTTCATTCCGGTAAGTAAGACGCACACTTTATATCTGCTTGCCAGAGACGGCGGAACTTATTCTCTCGGACAGGTCACAACCGGTGGCTTCTCCAAGAAAGCACCGCTTGATGAAGCAATCGGACAGTTACAGAATCTGCTATTCCCATACAGAAAGGGTATCGTCTACGGCTACACCGATGAAATCAGTAATTATTTCCATGGAAACTTCGCAGGAGCTGTTCAGATGGTTGACACGAAATCTATGGAACCATAATTATGATTTGCAGCCAGAAATAATACTGTATTCCAAACTATAAAGTGACAGAAAAAGAGATTGACTGATTGGTACACAGTCAATCTCTTTTTGATTTTATGCTTCTATACTGTTATCACTTCTATTGCCAGATGCTTCTCTACTGGATCTTCGGCGCACCGGCAAATGTTTTCACATCCTGCAGGTATGTATATCCATCACCGGCAACGTATTGAATCAGGCAGCCAGAATTATAATACTGCGCAAACAGCACCTTTCCTTCTCCGCCATACACGACAATCACGCCCGGACACCCAAACTGTCCATAGAACGAATCACAATTCATTCCAAGCGGCTCATCCTCGTCACCCATAAAATTCAGGAAACGATAGTCACTTCCATTCTCCGCATTCAGTTCCTCCAACACCTTCTGTGCAAAATAATACTCCAACGCATTTGCATCGGTAACGCCATTTGCGCTTTTATTCTGTGCCCGGCTGATCATGTAATTCGTAAGCACACCGCATCGCTGCGCATTCCCCGCATCATCCGTATAGGTCTTATCCAGATTCATCTCATGATCTTCCGCATAACTGGAAACCATTCCCGTCTCAACCGCCGAGACAATTGTCCGAAGCTCCTCCGTCGCATTTGATGCTCTGGCTTTCTTAATATACCGAATGACTGCCAGTCCAATCGCTCCAGCGAGCACCGCCATGATTGCAATTGCAATAATCAATTCTACCAGTGTGAAACCTGCATTGTCTGAATTATTTCTCCGTTTTTTCATACCCCTACCCCACATATAATTGAACTTTTCACAACTAAAGTCATCATACCATCATATGCACGGCAAGGCAAACGTATTTCCGTAAAATACGTGACGAAAAATTACAATTCTCCGCCTATTACAATTCCTTTGGCATCTGTCCCATGTCCGATCTGCTTCGTGACCGCAATCGGCATTGTTTTTCTCACATACTTCTTCACAAGCTGCATAATATCCGGCGTACACTGCTTTGCTTCCATCTCCGTAAATGTTCCAAGCAGAATACCCGCAATCGCCTCAAATGCACCGATCTGCTGTAACTGGCTCAGATAGGTTTCCATGCGCGCCACCGTCCCGGAGCGGCTCTCCAGAAGAAGAATCTTCCCATGCAGATCCGGCATATACGCCGTCCCAGCGAGCTTCAGGAAACAACGGATATTTCCTCCGACAACGATTCCATGCATCTCCGTTCCCTGTACATAATGATAATCGATGCGGTACAACACATCACCACCATCACACAAGGCATTGTGCACATCCGTCATCTGCTGCTCCCGGTTCGCATAAAGCACATTTCGAATCTGATACAGCACACCCGTCTGCCCAGTCTTCGAGTAGATTGCATTTAATACCGTCGTCAAATCACTGTATCCCCAGAACTGCTTATGCATCTTTGCAATCATACTATAATCTAGATATGGCAGGACTCCATTCGCGATATCTCCACCGGATATGTCGCAGATTGCGTCAATCGTATCATCCAAGTAAAAATCCATTACTGCCTTCGCACGTTCTTCTGCCGTTCCACTCGCCACACCATCACGTGCATACAGAAATGGACTGAACACACTCTTTATCCCCATCTCTGCCAGTGTCCGCTGCAATTCCTCTATCTCATTTTCGTATGTCCGCTTGAATCCATCTGAGCAGCACACGATTCCGATTTTCTTTGTCATAGTAATTCTCCAATATTAAAATATTCCATGAAATTATTATATCACTAATTTTAATCGTAAAATACAATAACTTACAACATATCAGTGTCACAAAAAGGCTTCGGGCGTGGCGAAAGATATAATTATAAGCTGGATATGGGATTCCTCTAATTTGAACAATAAATAAGCATACGGATCGTGCATCATATTCATAGCATATACATATGTTTGGAATTTAGTGGTTCTTAATGTTCTGTTTCATATACAGCAATGCCTGAACACGATGTTCAGGCAAGCCATCACTGAGCCACGGATGGCGAACGGAGGACGCATATGAACGAAGTTCATATTTTGCATGCGTCCGACAACCTGCCGCCGAGCAATGCGAGGGGGCAATACCCGCATGGCGTTTGCGTGCGTATATAATAACTATATCAGAACATTTAGAACTACTTAATTCCAATACATCGTATATGCATGAATATCGATGCACGATCTGTATACTATTTTATCTTTAATTAGAGGAATCCCTTATCCAGCATAATCACATCTTGGGAATTAAACAAAAAATAAACGGGCTGCCTTTCGACAACCCGTCTGGTTTTATATAGATTAAACTAACTCAAGAATAACCTTCATGGCACCGTCACCACGACGCTCGCCAATCTTAACGATACGTGTGTAACCACCCTTGCGGCCAGCATACTTTGCAGCATACTCGTCGAAGAGCTTAGCTGTAAGGTCTACCTTCTTTGTAGCAGCTTTCTTTCCTGCAGCATCTGTAGGAACCTCAACTACCGGGTAGAGAACCTTAAGCATCTGACGTCTAGCGTGCAGTCTGGACGGCTGATCCTTCTTAACTGTCTTCTCAACTTCGTCGTACTGTGTAACCTTCTTACCATCTACAACTTCCTTGATACGCTTGCCATCTTTGTCCTTCTTGGCAACCTTAGCAGTTACCTTGATCTCGTCAAAGTTATCCTTTTCCTTAACAGCAAGTGTGATAAGGTGCTCAGCGATCTTACGAACTTCCTTCGCTCTAGCCTCTGTTGTCTCAATCTTTCCATGATAGAGAAGCTGTGTTACCTGATTACGAAGTAATGCGATTCTCTGATCAGACTTTTTACCAAGTTTTCTATACATTGCCATTTTAATTTTCCTCCTTACCCTTTCGGGTCTTCACCATGCTTACTAATCCTTCAGCTTTGGTGGACATGTCTTAGGGAGGGACCCGCTTGCGGGAGGATTCCCTAAGACCACCTATGTGCTTATTTTTTACTCATCACCAGTACGAAGTGACAAACCAAGTTCTTTTAATTTAGCATAAACTTCATCGAGAGACTTACGACCAAGGTTACGAACCTTCATCATATCGTCCGGAGTCTTATTTGTCAATTCTTCAACTGTATTAATACCTGCTCTCTTCAAGCAGTTATAAGAACGAACGGAAAGCTCCAGTTCGTCGATACTCATCTCAAGTACCTTTTCCTTCTGATCGTCTTCCTTCTCTACCATAACGTCAACAGACTTAGCATTCTCTGAAAGATCGATGAAGAGATTCAAATGCTCACTGAGCACCTTCGCAGCAAGGCTGACAGCCTCGTCTGGTGCCAATGTACCATTTGTAAATACATCAAGTGTAAGCTTGTCATAATCTGTAACCTGTCCGACACGTGTGTTCTGAACTGTCAGATTTACACGTTCTACAGGTGTATAGATAGAATCAACAGCGATTGCATCAATAGATGAATCAAGACCTTTGTTCTTGTCAGATCCAACGTAACCTCTGCCGTTTGTGATCAGAAGCTCCATCTCCAACTTTGCTTCCGGACCGCTCAAATTTGCGATTACCAAATCCGGATTCAAAATCTCAAGATCTGCATCTACCTGAATATCACCAGCCGTCACAACCTTATCACCTGAAGCATCAATATATGCAACCTTAGGCTCATTTGTTGTAGAATTGTTCTTGATGCAGAGATCCTTGATATTCATCACGATCTCTGTCACATCTTCCTTTACACCTGGAAGAGATGAGAACTCATGCAGAACGCCCTTAATCTTAACCTGACTAACTGCAGTTCCCGGAAGAGATGATAACATAATTCTACGAAGTGAATTACCAAGTGTAATACCATAGCCTCTTTCCAATGGCTCTACTACAAACTTACCATATTTGTTATCGTCTGAAATCTCTGCGATTTCAATTCTAGGTTTTTCAAATTCAAACACTACTGACCCTCCTTCTGGATAACTGGTGTTACTTAGCTACAAACCCTTTACTTACGCGAATTACTTAGAGTACAACTCGACGATAAGTGTATCGTTTACAGGTACGTCAATCTGCTCTCTGAGTGGAAGCTCCTTAACAGTTCCTGTCAATGTCTCAACGTCTGACTCCATCCAGGCTGGAGTAACAACGCCTGCGTTTGCCTCTACGATATTCTTAAATCCCTGAAGAGACTTGCTCTTCTCTTTAATTTCAATCTTATCACCAGCACTGATTCTGTATGAAGGAATATTTACGCACTTGCCATTAACCAGTACATGCTTGTGATCAACGATCTGTCTAGCCTCACGTCTTGTTCTTGCAAATCCCATACGGAAAACTACGTTATCCAGTCTGGACTCAAGAAGGATCATAAGGTTTGGTCCTGTAAGACCCGGCATACGCTCTGCCTTTACATATAAGTTACGGAAAGGCTTCTCAAGCATACCATAAATAAACTTAGCCTTCTGCTTCTCACGAAGCTGTAAACCGTACTCACTTACTTTTCTGTTTGCTCTAGTCAATTTTCTTCTTGACTTCTTATTTACACCGAGAACGACTGGATCCATATCTAAGGATCTACATCTCTTGAGAATAGGTGTTCTATCTACTGCCATTATCATGTACCTCCTTATTATTAGACTCTTCTTCTCTTTGGTGGACGACATCCGTTATGTGGAACCGGAGTTACGTCTCTGATACTTAATACTTCCAAACCGCAGGCTGCGAGTGCACGGATAGCTGCCTCTCTACCTGAACCTGGTCCCTTAACCATAACATCTACTGACTTCAATCCATAAGGAAGCGCTGCCTTTGTAGCTGTCTCTGCTGCCATCTGTGCAGCATATGGTGTAGACTTTCTGGAACCTCTGAATCCAAGTCCACCTGCACTTGCCCAAGATAATGCATTACCTTCGGCATCTGTCAATGTAACGATTGTATTGTTAAAAGATGACTGAATATGAGCCTGTCCACGATCAACATTCTTTCTAACACGCTTCTTAGCCACTTTCTTAGTAGTAACTTTCTTAGCCATTAACCTGAACCTCCATTACTTCTTCTTATTTGCTACTGTCTTCTTAGGACCCTTACGAGTTCTTGCATTTGTCTTTGTCTTCTGTCCACGAACAGGTAATCCTCTTCTATGACGGATACCACGGTAGCAACCGATTTCCTGTAAACGCTTAATGTTAAGAGCTACTTCTCTACGCAGATCACCTTCTACGACCTGAGTTTCGTTGATAACTTCGCTGAGTCTCTTAACCTCATCGTCAGTCAGATCACGAACTCTAGTGTCCGGATTTACGTTTGCTTCTTTCAGAATTCTTGTAGCTGATGTTCTTCCTATACCATAGATATAGGTAAGTCCGATTTCGATTCGCTTTTCTCTTGGTAAATCAACACCTGAAATACGAGCCATTCTTGTTATACCTCCGTAAAATAACTTAATGAAACAATTTTTGACACATGCTATGTGTCCAGCCGCTTTTATCAACTCCAGCCAAGAGCTGATGTCCGTTGTCGTCCACCCGAATACCGGCGTGGCGTCAATCGAAGTTGGTATGTAATGTGGAATACCATTACACGCACAAATACAAGGCATAGTTATAGATGGGCTATCATCCTACATACCTTGTTCCAACTGTCCTGTCAGATTGTAAGACCTAATGTCTAACAATGACCCATGTTCTATCATAAATGGCATTTATGACATACGCGAACACGAATTAACCCTGACGCTGTTTGTGCTTTGGATTTTCGCAGATTATACGAATACTGCCTTTTCTTTTAATGACTTTGCACTTATCGCAAATTGGTTTAACTGATGCTCTAACCTTCATTAAAATACTCTCCTTTCCAAAAAGTCCGCTACGAAAATCTATGATACCATTTTTCATAGCGAAATGCAAGTGAAAATGAAAATTTATTTTGCTCTCCAGGTGATTCTTCCTTTTGTAAGGTCATATGGAGATAAAACCACTGTTACTTTGTCGCCCGGAAGGATTTTAATGTAATTCATTCTGAGCTTTCCACTGATATGGGCAAGTACCTTCAACCCATTCTCTAATTCTACCTGAAACATTGCGTTTGGAAGCTTCTCCAATACGGTTCCTTCCATTTCGATTTCGTCTGCCTTTGGCATATCATATCCTCCTTAATTTATTGATCTATATTATAATTCCAATCCCTCTGCACGTGATAAGATCTCTGGATCTCCCTCAGTTATCAGTACTGTATTTTCATAATGTGCGGAACGTGAGCCATCCATCGTAACGACCGTCCAGTCATCATTCATCCAGCCAACCTGATAGCTTCCGATGTTGATCATCGGTTCAATCGCTATGACCATCCCTGGTTTTAACTTTGGTCCTCTGAAGAACTTCGGGTAATTCGGCACATTTGGTTCCTCATGGAGATATGCGCCGACGCCGTGTCCAACCAGATCGCGGACGGCGGAATATCCTCTCTTCGTAACATACCCAAAAACCGCTTTGGATATATCATTTATATGATTGCCCGCCCGGCACTGTGCAAACCCTTCAAAAAAGCTCTGCTTTGTTACCTCGATCAATTGCTCCGATTCGGAATCGATCGTTCCGACGCCATATGTTCTTGCAGCATCCGAGTGATATCCTTTGTATATAACTCCGGCATCGAGGCTTACGATATCGCCTTCCTGCAAAATCCGTTCCCTGGACGGTATGCCGTGTACAACCTCATCATTGACTGAGACACAGATGGAAGCCGGATATCCCTGATAATTCAGGAACGACGGTTCGCATCCACAGCTTCGGATAAAATCCTCACCGCACCTGTCAATCTCATATGTGGATATGCCCGGTTTTATAATTTTCTTCAATTCCTCATGCGTTTTGGCGAGAATCTCTCCCGCCTTACGCATAAGCTCTATCTCATGTTCTGTTTTGATTATGATCGCCATTTTGAACTCCGATACAGATATTAACCTAAAATAGCTACAATCGCATCAAATACGTCCTTCATATCCTTTGTTCCGTCTACCTCAACGATGACACCCTTCTTTGTATAGAAGTCGATCAGAGGCTGTGTCTGCTCATGGTAAACCTTCAAACGGTTCAGGACAGTCTCTGGCTTATCATCATCACGCAGGATCAGGTCAGCGCCACAAGTGTCACACTTACCTTCTACCTTTGTTGGGTTGTATACGATATGATAGGTTGCACCACATCCTACACATGCGCGTCTGCCGGACATTCTATTTACAATGTTTTCATCTGGGACTTCCACGTTGACTGCATAGTCGATCTTCTCGCCATTTGCAGCAAGAGCAGCGTCAAGTGCCTCTGCCTGTGGAATGGTTCTTGGGAATCCGTCAAGGATGTAACCGTTCTTGCAGTCATCTGCCTTGAAACGATCCATGATCAGGTCTACAACCAGCTCATCCGGAACAAGTAATCCCTTGTCCATGTATTCCTTTGCCTTTGCGCCAAGCTCTGTACCGTTCTTGATATTGGCACGGAAGATGTCTCCAGTCGAAATGTGTGGAATTCCGTACTTCGCAGCTAACATCTTTGCCTGTGTTCCCTTACCTGCACCAGGTGCGCCTAACATAATAATCTTCAAATTATTGTCCCTCCATACTTTTCTTTTCTACGCTTTTTGTTTCCACAAAATTTATTTCCCTATAACCAGGAATAGGAATGTACCCATAGGATACACTCCTGCTTCCTTTTATTGACATTAATCATTCAAGAATCCTGAATAATTTCGTACAATCATCTTAGACTCGATCTGATCAATCGTCTCAAGAACTACACCTACGATAATGATGAGCGAGGTTCCACCGAACGATACGTCCGCACCAAACATTCCGTTGAAGACGATTGGAATGACCGCAACGATCAACAGACCAACTGCACCGATAAATACAATGTAATTCAGTATTTTATTTAAGTAATCCTGTGTCGGCTTACCAGGACGGATACCTGGGATAAATCCACCACTCTTTTTTAAGTTGTTCGCTACTTCCATCGGGTTAAATGTTACCGATGTATAGAAATATGCGAAGAATACAACCAACAGGATGTATATAATCAGACCTATACTTGCCCATGGATATGCAGGGTTAAACCAGTAATTTGAGTTCATACCTCTTAAAATCTTTGCCCATACGCCGCTGGTGTTGATGTTGAACAAGTTCACAACAACCATTGGTACGGAAAGAATAGAAGATGCAAAGATAACCGGGATAACGCTTGATGTGTTGACCTTCAGAGGAATATGACTCTGCTGTCCGCCCATCATTCTTCTACCCTGTACCTTCTGTGCATGCTGTACCGGAATCTTTCTGACTCCGCCCTGTAACAAAACAACCAGGATTGTCGTTACAAGTATAACCGCCAGAATAATCGCACCTGCGATTACCTGATCTACAATATCCTGACCCTTCATGAACTTTGTATATAAGTCTGAAAAATCACTTGGCATTCTGGATACGATGTTTATCAACAGGATAATGGAAATACCGTTGCCAACACCCTTGTCCGTCACGCGCTCACCAAGCCACATAACAAAGGCACTACCTGTTGTCAATGTAATGATAACAAGCAGATATCCAAGTGGTCCGGTTACTGTCATATAATTTCCACGGTCGAAACCGATGACAAGTCCAAGACTCTCAATTACCGCTAAAAAGATTGTTACATATCTTGTGATAGCTGTAATCTTCTTTCTTCCGTCCTCACCATCCTTCTGCATCTCCTCCAATGCCGGAATGGCAATCGTAAGAAGCTGGATAATTATGGAAGAAGTAATATATGGTGTTACATTCAATGCAAAAATAGACATCTGCGTGAAGGAACCACCGGTGAACGAGCTCAGAAAGCTGTTTGCATCACCGAGCGCGCTCTCCAAATATTCCCTGATTGCGACTGTATTCAGTCCCGGTACCGGGATCAATGAACCAAAACGGATGACTATCAGGACAAAGAATGTAAAGAGTAATCCCATGCGGATCTCTTTGACCTTAAAAGCGTCACGTAAGGTTTTAAACATACTAAATCACCTCTGCTTTTCCACCAAGAGCTTCGATCTTCTCTGCAGCGGCCTTACTGAATGCGTTTGCCTTAACAGTAAGCTTTTTAGTCAACTCTCCATTTCCTAAAATCTTAACACCATCTCTAGGGTTCTTTACAACACCTGCCTCGATCAATGTAGCAACAGATACTTCTGCGCCATCTTCAAATCTCTCGAGAACTGAAAGGTTGATTGCAACGATCTCCTTATGATTTCTGCTTGTGAATCCTCTCTTAGGGATTCTTCTGTAAAGTGGCATCTGTCCACCTTCGAAGCCTGGTCTTGGAGCTCCAGAACGAGCCTTCTGACCCTTGTGGCCCTTACCGGCAGTCTTACCATTTCCTGAACCATGTCCACGGCCTCTTCTGAAGCTATCGCTTGATACAGCGCCTTCAGCTGGCTTTAAACTTGATAAATTCATGACTGTTCCTCCTTCTAACAAAATTAAGCTTCTTCTACTTTTACTAAGTGACGAACCTGCTGTACCATTCCCATTGTAGCATCATTGTTTGGAAGTTCAACAGTCTTATGCATCTTTGTAAGACCAAGTGCTTTCACAGTTGCTCTATGCTTAGGAATTGCACCGATTGGTGACTTTACTAATGTTACTTTTACCTTATCTGCCATCTCAAATTACCTCCTTAGTTAAGAATCTCGTCTAAAGACTTACCACGGAGTTTTGCAATCTCTTCAGGGGACTTAATTGCCTTAAGGCCCTCGATTGTAGCAAGAACAACATTCTGCTTGTTGTTAGAGCCGAGAGACTTTGTACGGATATTCTTGTAACCAGCAAGCTCCAGCACCTTACGTGCAGGACCACCGGCGATGATACCAGTACCTTCTGGTGAAGACTTCAGCAGTACGCTTGCGCTGCCGAACTTACCTGTATAATCATATGGAATACTTCCATTCTCATTGATATCAACTTTTACAAGTTTCTTGATTGCATCCTCTTTTGCCTTGCGGATTGCCTCAGGGACCTCAGCTGCCTTACCTAAGCCGGCACCTACGTGTCCGTTCTTATCTCCGACAACTACAAGAGCAGCAAATCTCATGTTACGTCCACCTTTTACAACCTTGGTGACACGCTTAATGTTTACTACGCTATCTTCCAATTCTAAATTAGAAGCATCGATAATTTCACGTTTCATGTGTTGTTCTCCTCCCTATTAGAATTCAAGACCAGCTTCTCTAGCAGCATCTGCTAAAGCCTGAATCTTACCCTGATATATAAAACCGCCTCTGTCAAAGACTACTTCCTTGATGCCTGCGTCAAGCGCCTTCTGTGCAATTACCTTGCCAAGATAAGCAGCTGCTGCTACATCATTCGTCTTCTCTAACTGATCCTTTACGTCCTTCTGAACTGTTGAAGCTGACACTAAAGTGTTACCAACTGTATCGTCAATAATCTGAGCGTACATATGATTATTACTTCTGAATACAGCAAGTCTTGGTCTTTCAGCAGTGCCGCTAAAACGGTTACGAACTCTTAAATGCTTCTTAATACGAATAGCACTTCTTGATTCCTTTTTAATCATATCTTTTCACTCCCTTATTATTTCTTACCAGTCTTACCAACTTTACGTCTGATAACTTCATCAACGTACTTGATACCCTTGCCCTTATATGGTTCTGGGGCTCTCTTCTCACGGATTTCGGCAGCATACTGGCCAACCTTTTCCTTGTCGATACCGCTAACAGTGATCTTGTTACCATCTACAGTTGTTGTGATTCCGTCCGGATCGATCATCTCAACCGGATGAGAGTAACCAAGTGCAAGGTTCAGCTTGTTACCCTGCTTAGCTGCTCTGTAACCAACACCGTTAACTTCCAAAACCTTTGTATAACCCTCAGTTACACCAATTACCATGTTGTGGATGAGAGTTCTTGTAAGACCATGAAGTGAACGCATCTTCTTCAAGTCGTTTGGTCTGTTTACGAGGATCTCTTCGCCTTCCTGCTTGATCTCCATCTCTGCTGGAAGTACTCTCTCAAGAGTTCCCTTTGGTCCCTTTACAGTCACCTTATTATTTTCTGCTATCTCAACAGTTACGCCTGCCGGAATAGCGATAGGCATTCTTCCGATTCGTGACATTTCGCCTTGTCCTCCTTAATTATTCTCTTGTGGAAAATCCCGACTTACCATACGAAAGCCAGTACTTCTCCACCAACATTTTCTTTTCTAGCTTCCTTATCTGTTAATACACCCTTATTTGTAGAGATGATTGCTGTACCGAGGCCACCGAGTACCTTTGGAAGCTCATCCTTTGATGCATATACACGAAGACCTGGCTTAGAGATTCTCTTAAGACCTGTAAGGATCTTCTCGTTCTTGTTTGCACCATACTTAAGTGTAATCTTGATTGTCTTGAAGTTTCCTTCCTCAACAACGTCAACTGCCTTGACATAACCTTCCTTGAGGAGAATGTCTGCAATCGCCAGCTTCATCTTAGAAGCAGGTATATCTACTGTATCATGTTTTGCAGTATTTGCATTACGGATTCTTGTAAGCATATCAGCGATCGGATCACTCATAGACATAATGTAATTTCTCCTTTTCTGTGCGATATCCTAT
Source organism: Lachnospiraceae bacterium UBA5902 (assembly GCA_002431865.1). Taxonomy (GTDB): domain Bacteria; phylum Bacillota; class Clostridia; order Lachnospirales; family Lachnospiraceae; genus Coprococcus_C. The sequence goes on along the minus strand of DJEI01000054.1, from coordinate 1,321 downwards.
TCGGCTTTTCCGCCGTTTATTACCAGGATGCTTTCTTAACACCCGGGATCTCGCCCTTGTATGCGAGCTC
>DJEI01000054.1:0-1104 GCA_002431865.1 Lachnospiraceae bacterium UBA5902 | reverse complement strand
GAAAACTTGGGCTTCATCTGCTGCTTGATCTTCATAGAAGTCTTTGCCATGTCAATCTCCTTTTATTACTTTGCAAAAGGCATGTTGAACAGTCTCAACAGCTCGCGTGCTTCCTCGTCGGTGTTCGCGGTGGTTGTAAAGATGATGTCCATTCCTCTTACCTTGTCAATCTTGTCATACTCGATTTCAGGGAAGATCAGCTGCTCCTTGATTCCAAGAGCATAGTTTCCTCTTCCATCGAAGGAGTTGGGATTGACGCCTCTGAAGTCACGTACACGAGGCAGAGCCAGGTTTACGAGTCTGTCAAGGAACTCATACATGCGGTCGCCGCGAAGAGTTACCTTGCAGCCGATCGGCATGCCCTCACGAATCTTGAAGTTCGCGATAGACTTCTTTGCCTTGGTATATACCGGGTGCTGTCCGGTGATGGTCTCAAGATCCTTGGCTGCGGCCTCAAGGAGCTTCTCGTTCTCCTTTGCCTCGCCGACTGCCATGTTGACAACGATCTTGTCAAGCTTCGGAATCTGCATCGGATTGGTGTAGCCGAACTTCTTAACCATTGCCTCACGGATCTCGGTATTGTACTGATCTTTAAGTCTGCTGCTCATCGTTTCTCCTCCTTTCTGCCTTATTTGATTTCCTTGCCGGTCTTCTTGGCAACGCGGACCTTCTTGCCGTCCACTACCTTGAATCCGACTCTGGTGGTCTTTCCGTCAACAACCAGCATTACGTTGGAGATATCCAGAGCAGCTTCCTTCTCTGCGATTCCGCCTTCCTGGTTCTGTGCGGAAGGTTTGTTGTGCTTGGTCACCTTATTGACGCCTTCGACAACCACCTTGTGGTTTACGCGGTCAACAGCAGTAACCTTACCCTCTTTGCCGAGGTCCTTACCGGCGATGACCTTTACGGTATCACCAACTTTGATCTTGCTTGCTGCCATTTCAATCCTCCTTACAGTACTTCCGGAGCAAGGGACAGAATCTTCATGAACTGCTTGTCAAGAAGCTCTCTTGCTACGGGTCCGAAAATACGAGTTCCGGTAGGTGTCAGATCATCCTTGATGATAACAGCTGCGTTCTCATCGAAACGGATGTAAGAACCATC
>DJEI01000066.1 GCA_002431865.1 Lachnospiraceae bacterium UBA5902 | reverse complement strand
ATCCGCCATCCCACTTATTTTCAGATCATACGCATTTGTCTCTCGTATTTTTAATCCGGATGTCTTGTTTTTCGTCAATGAGACAATTGTAATTGGTACTAAAATACATAATACAAAAATTCCAAACTCTAAAATCATGTAACTCCTCCTTATCTTTGCGTTTTTATCCAAGGGACTCATTATCCTCGTCTACAATTTCATAATTCCAGGGACGCCGTTTGTTATAACGAATCTGCATCGTTTCTCCCTGGATATCTTCAGATTCAGGATCTGCAACCGGATAGAATGTATGCCAGGCGCTTTGCATCTTTCCATTTGCAATATAGGTAATCTCGTATTGGTAATACGGTTCTGGTTGTGCAAAATGATACTTGCCTATTTTTAACGGTTTTAAAACCCGTTTTCCTGTGAAAGTTGCGGTTGTTTCTTCCCAGACTCCCATCTTTTTACGGTTCTGGAAGTTTGACATAATCTCAAATAAATTCATGCTCTCACCTCTCATCTTAACTATGGAGGGACGATTCTTTTGTCTCGATACTGGAGAAAAAACCTAGTATCGCGACAAAAGCTACGTCCTTGTCAGATTCCTGCCAAATCCTATAATGAAATTCTCATATTACGATACCTGGCTACAACATCTTCAAACCCAACAGATCTGTATAAGGAATATCCATCCTCTGTTGCCTTTAATTCAATATTGCTCCCGTTTTCTGCTTTTGCGTCCTCCAACATCATGTTCATTAATTTCTTAGCATATCCTTTTTTCCTATACTCTGGCTTCGTATAAACATTCAAAACAGTCCCCGTCTTCCCGGTAATAAATGATGGGCTCATAGGGTTTTCCACAATCAACAAAAATGCACAGGAAACGATATCCTTCTCATTATGTACAACATAAACCATCAAATCTTTATTAAGATGTTTTTCATAATAACTTGGCAGTAATGACTCTATCAATTTTAAATCCGCATCCTCAGTTTCTCCTAAATTCTCTTGCAAATATGCTATTCTAAGTTCTGTCAACATACCTGTATCTTAAGCAGTTGCTTTTTCAAATGTCATTGTCATTCCTCCGAATGCTTTTCTCTTTCCTCAGCATTTTTCATAAACTTCATAAATAAATCCTCTGCCTCTTTTGAAATTTCACTTTCTTCTTTAAGCATTCGAATTATTTCTTTCAACATATCTCCAAAATTTTCAAACTCATCATTTACTTTTCCTTCAAACCATCGTATAAAAATTCCATTTTCTTTTGAAAAACAAAGTAATTCTCCATCCCCAATCAACCATCCGATAATAACTAAATCTGACGGAACTATTTCCGAAACTCGTGGAAAATAAAAACCTGCCAAATTCTGTCTTATTTGACAATCAACCGAAAACCTTAACCACTCTTTATAAGACTCAGGTATCCTTATTTCATTGTTTTCTTCCCATTGTTTCATTTTTTCTTCAGATGCACCTTCATTAAAGAACGATGCTTTTTCTCCATATTCTGGTATAGCTTCCTCACATAACTTTACAATTTCTTCAATTTCCTTTTTTAAACTATTGTTTTCTGGTACTTTTCTCACTTTGTATCCCTCCATCATCCAACATAGTATTTAGTATTAGCTTATCATACATTACAGGAATCGATATTTTCCTTTTCCATGCCCTTGAACTTTCTCTATTATATTATTTCTTAGCAGGAGTTGCAGCATTTCTGAAGCCCGTGTTGACTTTAATCCTGTAACCGATTCTACAACTGTACGTCCGAAAAATATTTCTTTACCACAATACTGATATAATGCTAAAATATTACTGCGCGTTTTGCTATTTATCGCTTCATCAATATTCGCTATCTTTATTGCAATGTCCGCTTTTTCTTCCTCAATGTCCGCTTTTTGCAAATTATTAAATCTACCACTCACATGCATCGTTCTGTTATGCAACTCATTTTTTTCATCCAGCAACAAATTTTTAAGGAACAATTCCAAATATTCTGTTGTTTCATGCACCCCATTTTTCAGATCTGTATAATTTGCCCGCACCAGTGCATTTCTAAAATACCATGCATGTTCAGCGAAAACTTCCTAAAAGCACTTATCCAGAATATCCGCATCCGGTCCTTTTCGCCCGGTAATCGCCCCTATCACAAAATACAGGACTGCACCGACAAGAAGTCCCCATACAACGGCATTGATTCCTCCGACATGGATGTTGTATGTGGCGAAAATGTAAGTCGCAACCGCGCCGATACTGCTGCATACTGCCGCCTGCTTCGTTCCCTTTTTCCAGAACAAACCACCGACGAGCGGCCAGAAGAAGGTACATTCCAAACCACCAAACGCAAACATATTCAACAGGAAGATGATATCCGGCGGATCGATTGTCAGAATCATCACAACTGCGCCAAGCACCATTGTAAGAATGGTGCTCACAAGCTTTACATGCTTCTGATAAGATTCATTTTTCACCGGATCATCCTTCACCACATAGTTCTTCCATAAATCCTTAACGATTGCCGCGGTCGCAAGGATCAGGAGGGAATCTGCGGTCGACATAACGGCTGCCATCGGTGCAGCAAGGAAGATCGCAGCGACTCCCGGCGGCATGATCTTCTGCACGATATATGGGATAAAATAATCGGACGTCGGAAGGTTGTCTGTATCGACCAGCGCGCCTGCCCATGTACCAGCCAGATGCATGCCGATAATTACGAAGCTGCATGTAAGCACACCAATCCACATCGCTTTGTGCATACTCTTGGTATCCTTAAATCCCATCGCACGCACGGCTGTCTGCGGAAGCCCCAATGTTCCGAATCCAACCAGAATCCAGTAACTAAGCAAACCGCCCGGCGTATATTTCGAGAAGATATCGTCGTATACATCCGGCAGATTTGCAGCTAGTCCCGCATCAATCGACGCAAGCCCGCCACCCTCTTTTAAGACGAAAAATATAAACAGGAATGTTCCAATACACATAACGATTCCCTGTATCGTATCCGTAATCACAACCGCACTGAATCCGCCGATCGCCGTATACAGAATCACGACCGTTCCGAAGATCAACAATGATGTCACATGATCGAGTCCTGTTATGGATGCGATCAGCGTCGCGCCACCTGTAAACTGACTGATCATCTGTGCGATGAAAAATGCAATCAGTCCAAGGCTTGTAAATATCACAAGCACATCGCTTTTGTATCGTGCCTTGAAATAACCGACAACCGTAACCGCACCAGCTCTGCGGGATACAAGTGCCAGTTTATTTCCAAACACACCAAGCACCAGAAATGTAACCGGCACCTGAATTGCGGCGATCCACGCCTGTGCATATCCATAGGTAAGTCCAGCCGCTCCCGGACCGGAAATAAAGGAGCTGGCAGATGTATATGTCGCCATAATCGTCATCGCAAGCACGATGCCGTTCATATTTCTTCCACCGATAAAATACTTATTCTCTTCGGTTGTATGCAGTTTTTTCTCTGCTTTTTTGCTGTACGCAAAGCTCACTACAACGTTGAATAAAAGATATCCGAGAAACACGGATAAAATGATAATCTGATTACTGCTCATTATCCGTTTCCTCCTCTTGTGGTAATGCCCCCTTGCTTCGCTCGGCGGCAGGTCGTCGGATGCATCCTAAATCATCCGCTTCGCTCATGATGGCATCCTCCTCATACGAAAAATCTACAAACACGAATCTGAGCAGCCAGAATACCCCGATGATTGCAATCACGACTGTCCCTAGCACAGAAACCACAAACCATGCCGGCATATGGAACAACGTCCAATCCACCGAGTTCAACAAGAATGCCGTCAGCACATGCCACAAAAAGCAGATTCCGACAACGATCAGTGTGGCTTTGATTTCTTTCACACACTGCTTATGTTTCTCTTCCTTCGTTAATTTTTCCATTCTCCACGCTCCCTCTCTTAAGAAAATTCTATTTCCCTGCACTTTTCCTTTCGCTTTTGCCCTTTTTCAGATGCTCTTTCAGCAAAAACACCGGCAAGTATGTAAGGCTAAAATCAAGCAGTGCTGTCAACATCAACCATTTATTCGGTGAGAAAAAACCTGCCAGCAAAAAGAATACGAACGCAACTCCCGGCACTCCGGAAACATGATATCCCCGCTTCCTGCTTTCCAGCGGTGCCCCAATATAAGTTGCGATCCAGCACAACAAACCAATCGCCCAGAGAACTCCGTCGATTATCCACATTGCTATTGGATAATGTTCATACAAACTGCTCATGTACTCCTCCCATGTTACCGTTTATCTCCCAATTTCAATGTGTTTTTAGGAGATAAATCAATATTTATACAAAAATACATCCTAATCCTGATACTCTAGCTGAAAATAATCCATATACGCCTTAAATCTGTCCTGTGCAGCCAGGCATGTATCTATCAGATACCCCCGCTCATTCTTCCACCCTTTCAATCACCGATAATAAAATTCCTTGATATCATCCTCAATGATAAAAGGTGTAATTCCATTACAAAGACATTCTTTGAACATGATCAATCTGCCAACACGTCCATTTCCATCCTGAAACGGATGAATTTTTTCAAACATATAATGCAATTCTATTATATCTTCCAATGTCTTTGTAGAATCGGCATTATACTGTTTTAATAATTGTCTCATTTCTTTTGCTACCTGATCTGGTTTTGTCGTCGCGCTCCCACCGACTTCATTTGCGAATCTTTTGTAATCGCCAACTGCAAAACATGATTTACGACTATCCGATGTCCCCGATTTCAAAATAGCATGAAGTTGCTTAATAAAGGCTTCATTTAACTTATAATGCGCCTGTTCAATAATCAGATCTATACATGTAAAATGATTTGCCGTCTCCACGATATCATCAACATTTACGGTATCATCCTGTATCCCAATTGTGTTCGTTTCAAAGATATATCTTGTTTGATCGTGCGTAAGTCTGCTTCCCTCTATATGATTTGAATTATATGTTAATTCAATCTGTATCTTATGGTATATTCCACCCGAAATACCCGATTCTTTTTCCATTCTCAAACGCGTCAGTAAATCTGTTGCTATTTTCTCTGTCCGTTTCTTCCTCTGCGGCTTTACTGCATCCGCTGGTATATTCCAGGTTTTTCCCTCTAAAACAGCTCCTGGTATTCTTCCATTTTTACAGTAATTTCTCACACTTCTCTCTGATATATTCCATTTTGCAGCAGCTTCTGTTACGCCAATATATTTCATATATACCTCCATAACCCAAACGTTTATCGGAATAATTATAGCATTATCGGCAATATATCTCAACGATATTGACCATGATTTTTAATTATATTTTGCCGATAGTTCCTCTGCATTCTTTCGCAGCCACTTGTGTGTCACCGATCTGCATCTTATACATATATTTCGTTGTCGACACCGCCAGATAACTCACGAGCGCACAGACAATCGCCCAGAAGATTGCAAATACAATTATATTCTCAAGATTAAGACGCTCTTTGCGCGTTTTGTCACATTCCACATCATCGCGGTATTTCTCTGTGTTTCTCTGTCGTCGCAGGATCATGGCAAGAATCAGCCAGACGATATCCGGCACCAGACATACAACGAACATAAATAAACAGGTGTCCTTCATAAAATGCCATTTGATCAGATACATCACATCCACCACCAGAAACAGGGCAAAGAATGCGAAATACATCCACGTACCAATCCGGCTATGCTTTACAAAAAGCGAGCTTCCTGCCTTGTGCATCTTCGGAAGATTATTCAGATTATTATCATATGTCTTTTTATTATCTGGAATTTCGTAGCCATATGCCCGCAGACGGGCAAAATACAGTTTCGCTGAGAAAAAGACTACATAACATGCAAGCCCCACAAGCACGCTTGCATAGATTGTCATGATATAGAAAAACTCTGTACCATCAATTTCAAGAAACGACAAGACTACACCAATGATCAAAAGAACCGTACATATAAGCGCACCATATTTTGCAGTCTTTGCAGTTATGTTATCAAATTTTATTTTCATCCCTCTCCACCTTTCTTCGTTGACACCATTATAAGCTGCGCCCCATTATTCAAGATAATTCGCATCTTCCATTTCACGCTCAAACATCTCACGCTTAACGCTTCCGCTTCTGGCATTCATCACGCGCACCTGAAGTTTCTTTTCATTTTTCCATGTCGCATATACACCAATTGGCTCATGGCAGCCCGCTTCCATGTCACGGATAACTGCACGCTCAGCACGCAAACACCCCTCTGTCTCCGCATCGCTGATTGTCTCTGCCATACGATACGAAAGTGTCCCCTCGCACGCTTCCATCGCAATAATCCCCTGTCCGGCTGCCGGAAGCATCACATCCACATCGAGATATTCATAGACAAGATCCGGCTCCTTCTCGATGCCTAACCGCTCGATTCCCGCTGCCGCAAGGATAATCGCATCGTACATGCCATCCCGCAATTTCTGTATGCGCGTTGTGACATTCCCGCGCAGCTCCTTACACTCTGCCTGTGGGTATATCTCTTTGATCTGCCAGCGTCTGCGCAGACTTCCCGTTCCCACGGTAAATGTATCCTTAGACCGGATATCCGTGCCCTCACGATAGATCAGTACATCCTGCACACAGGCACGCGGCAGAACACCCGCGATACCAAGTCCCTTCTTACATGGATTCGGCATATCCTTCGCACTGTGGACCGCCAGATCGATCATACCATCCAGCAGGGCTTCCTCAATTTCTTCTACAAACACCGCCTTACCGCCAAAGGAACTGATTGCCGCCTCTTTCTGCTTGTCCCCCTTCGTCGTCACGATTACTTTCTCAAACTGCACATCCGGGTAATTCTTCTTTAATTGTTCGATTACCATATCCGTCTGAACCTGCGCAAGTCTGCTCCCCCGCGTTCCGATCCGGATTCTCTGTTCCTGCATTTTTGCCTCCACAATTGCTGCAAATCTTCGTTTTCTTGCCCGTTCATCCGACTCCTCTGCCAGAATTTCCTCCCGAATAGCACCAAGCTCTTCCGCGATCTGACCATAGTCTGTCCGAAGTGTCTGCTGGATATCCTTTTTGATCTTCGACGCAAGCATCGGGCTGTTGCCTCCGGTAGACACCGAAACAACAACCTCGCCCTGCTTGATGATCGCCGGGAAATAGAAATCACAATCCTTCTTCACATCAACCACATTTACAAGTATATGCTTACTTCTGCAAAGCTCCGCATACCGCGAATTCAGTTCCGCATCATCCGTTGCCATGATCACAACGTCCATGCCGGAAATGTCCGACTCTGTGACTTTGCGCTTCCACGCCCGGATCCGGTCTGGCCTCTTCCGGCAATTGCCGTCAATACTTTCTACTATGTCTGCTGTTTTATCTATCTGTTCCGCTATGTCCGTTGTTTTATCTATCCGTTCTGTATCTGTCATAGCCAGCAGTTCCGCACAGATCTCCGGTGCTACCACCGTCACACACGCGCCAAACTCGCACATCTGTGCCGCCTTCCGCGCTGCGACTGCACCGCCGCCTACAATCAGACATTGTTTATCATGGAGTTGTATCATGAATGGAAAATACGCCATCTTCTATCCCCTTTAATACGTGATTTAAGTCCTGTGCATCCAGAACGTCTTTCAACTGGTACAAAAGCCACATCGCGGATTTCTCACCAAGCTTCTCCGTGATGTCCTTCCTCGTCCCGACAAATGTACGAAACGTAAGCAGCTTCTGCATCTCATCCACATGTTCTTCAACCAGTAATTCAATCTTCTTTGCCTCGGAAAGCTTCTTCCGGTTATTCTCCGTTGCAAGCGACTTGATATAGTCGAGATCTTTCACGACGCAGCCGGAAAGTCTTCCGATCTCTGCATCAATATCCCGTGGAATCGCAAGGTCTAAGAACAACTGTGGTTTCGTTTCCTTCCGTATTTCCGCCACCTTATCTGCAAGGAATGTATAATGCGGACTGTCCGTCACACTGATAATCACATCCGCCCAATCCAGATATTCATAACGCCGGTCGTAATGCACCCATTGCACCCGTTCATGCGAGAAGATTTTCTGCAATGCCTGCTTATGCTTCCGGCTCGTTCCGACGATCTGTACCTTTGCATCCGCATCGAGCAGATCCCGCATCACGATGCTTCCCATCTGCCCGGCAGCTCCGATGATGAGGACATTTTTCCCTTCCGAATTTTCACGTTGCTGATTGCTATCTGCAATCACATCCATTTCATTCACAATCCTGTTCTCCGTCTCATCTGTCTCATCATTTATATTCATCTCTGCACAGAACTTCAACGCCGCTGTACATGCAAGTGTTCCGACGGATACTGGAAGATGTGTCATCTGCGAGGTTTCTGCAACCTCCTTTGCAAGCCGCAATGCCCCCTGAAAGACCATATTCATCTCCGCATCGGTCTGCCAGCGCTCTTTCGCCGCAAGATACGCCTGCTTGACCTGCCGGATGATTTCAACCTCTCCAAGCACAGCAGAATCCAGTCCACAGACTACGCGGCACAGATGTGTCAGACAGTTTCGGCCTTCATACCGCATAGCGGCACCCTTCAACGCCTCGACCGGAAATTTCTTCGTATCCGCAAACCGCTGTTCCAGCCATACAAAATCCGTGTCAGTGCCACTCATATAGATCTCGCTTCGGTTACATGTCATAAGCAGAACCAATCCAGCTTTTGGATATGCCTTAGCCACGGCGTCTGCCAGTCTTGCCTGTTCCTCATCATTGCAGGCAAAGCACTCCCGCTTCGCCGCTGTTAAATTCTTATGTGTGATACTGATGCATATCATATGTATTTCTTCCTGTTACCTGTTATTTTTCTGATTTCCTGATATATTGTACAAATCTATATATGTCATATTTTTCTTTCTATATCTCTTTGTTTACAATATACTTACTGCATATTATAATTGACATTCTTATTTCATTCAACCTTAGAAATTGCTCTTATTTCCAGTTCTAGGTTTTTGTTTCTGTTTTTTTAATTCAATTTCCGGTTCTGGGTTTTCTGCTTGCTTTCCTGCCCCTGAAACCCATCTCGTGGGTTTTTCCACCTGTTTCCTGCTCTCTACACCCACATCCCGCTCCACTTCCTCGATTTAGTTTCCGGTTTTGGGTTTTCTGCTTGCTTTCCCGCCTCCGAAACCCATCTCGTGGGTTTTTCAGCCTGTTTCCTGCTCGCTGCGCCCATATCTCCATATTCAAAACTCACTCTACACCCACATCCTGCCAGCCTGCCACGCAAAAACGGCAGGAATCATCTTCCTGCCGCTCAAATAATCTTATTCGATTACAAGTTCTTCCCTGGTCACATTTTTATCCTCATCAATATTGAACGCATTCAATACCGGGTTCTCTAAATCCATCAGAGAGAGGATCAGATAATTCACCTTGGAATCGTATGCCAGACGCTTGTCCTCCTCGGACGGGCGTGATGGAGATTCCGGATGAGAATGGAAGTTGCCAAGCAGCTGATATCCATTTACACGCATATCCTTGACTGCAGCAAGCTGCTCCTTCGGGTCCATCGAAAAATGCTCGTTGCTCGCATCGATATTTGTGAGCAGATACACCTTCTTGATGTACCGTGTTCCATCTTCGATAACTCCGCCGATCAATCCACAGGATTCATTTGGCAGCCCCTTCTTGCAATGCTCCAGAATCTTCTCATAATCTGCTTTTGTCATGACTAACATTGCTCTACCTACTTTCCGTCGCACTCGACCTGTTCATAATCAATCAGCTTGTGAATCGTCGGATGGTCGCCACAGATGGCACATGTCTTATGGTTATCCGGAAGCTTGATCGTATGGAATTCCATCTTCAATGCATCAAAAGTCAGAAGCTTGCCTGTGAGCAGATCACCAACGCCGATCAGATATTTGATTGCTTCCATTGCCTGTAAGCTTCCGATGACACCGCCCATCGCACCGATGACACCCGCCTGCTTACAGGTTGGAACTGCATCCTTTGGTGGTGGATTCTTAAATACACAACGATAGCAAGGACCTTCTCCTGGTACATACGTCATAAGCTGTCCCTTGAAACGAATGATACCTGCATGGGAAAATGGCTTCTTCGCCATAACACAGGCATCGTTGATCAGGAACTTCGCTGGGAAGTTATCAGTTCCATCAATGATGAAATCGTAATCCTTGATCAGATCCATGATATTTTCTGAGGTTACAAATTCACGGTATGTATTGACTGTGACGTCCGGGTTCATCGCATTCATTGTCTCTTTTGCGGATTTTACCTTTGCTTTGCCTACATCGGCAGTACCATGAATGATCTGTCTCTGCAGATTTGAAAGATCAACCTCATCGGCATCGACAATACCGATCGTACCAACACCGGCTGCTGCCAGATACATTGCTGCAGGTGCGCCGAGACCTCCGGCACCGATGATCAGAACTTTGCCGTTCATCAGCTTCTTCTGTCCTTTTACACCGACTTCCTGCAGAATGATATGACGGCTGTAACGTTCCATCTGTTCATTCGTAAATGCCATTAAAATGCGCCTCCTCCCATGAAGTACAGGAACTCTACCGTATCTCCGTCCTTCAGTTCTGTCTTGTCAAATACGTCGCTGTCAACAAAGTCATCGTTGACTGTAACTGTTACATAATCCGGATTCTCCACCTTCTCATCTACGATGAGCTTTGCAATGGTTGTTCCTGCTTCTACTTCCTTCTTAACGCCTGCCACTACAACTGTCATTTATTTATCCTCCTTTAATTCAATACGCTTTTCACTTTCTCTTCCAGCTCCGGACGCTTTACCAGTCCGCGGATACGGTCAACTTCCTTGCCATCCTTGAAGAAGAGAATCGTTGGGGATGCCATTACCTGATATTCCCCTGCAAGGTCTGCATCGAAATTTACATTGACCTTGACAACCTTGACCTGATCCTCGTAATCATCCTCGATCCCGCCAAGGATCGGTGATAACTGCTTACACGGGATGCAGCTGTCAGAATAAAACTCTACGATCACCGGAAGCTTCTCTTTCAGCACTTCCGCTTCAAACTCTGCGGTTCCTACTCGTTTTGCCATAGCTGCCTCCTACTCTTCGATCTTCTTCACGATCAGATCATATGTGCCATTCTCGTTGTCGATCAGCTTTAAGATCTGCTGTCCCTCTTCCTTGAAGCTTCGTGGTACGTTCTGCACCGGCTCACCGTCGTTCATGGTAACTGCAAGCACCTGACCGATCTCCAGCTCTTCCATTGCTACCTTTGCCTTTACAAATGTCATCGGGCAGACAACATCTGTGATATCTACTCTCTCATCAATCTCAAAATCACCCATTATAAGCCTCCTTTATGACTTCCTTAAATTTATCGATTCCAACACGCTCCAGTGTAAAACGGAAACGCTCACTTGGGTTTGCGTAATCATCAAAAAACTGAATGGCTGCATCTGTCACACGGAATAACTGTTCCTCCGATGTAATAACCGGAAGGAAGGATTCTCCCTTGCAGATCTGGTTTCCAAACAATCCTCCGAAGGATACAAGATATCCACTTTCGCCCTTCCACGCCTCTGTCGGACACGCCTTGGCACATCTGCCACAGTAGTTACATTTACTTGCATCAAGTGTCAGCTTACCGTCCTCGATTGTGATTGCATTCTCGCGGCATGCTTTCACACAGACACCACACATGATACAGCTTGGCTCGTCATAGGAAACGACACATGCCCCCTTGATTCCGACATCATTTTCCTCTGCCTTCAAGCAGTTGTTCTGACATCCGGTCACACCGAACTTGAACTTATGTGGCAATTCTCTCGCATAATACCGCGCGTCTAATTTCTTCGCGATATCATAAGTATCGATATTTCCACTCGGACAGATCTGATTTCCCTGACATGCAGTTACCGTACGGACACGTGGTCCACACACGCCCGGCTTACAGCCGCCCTTTGCAAGCTCTGCCTTTACTTCCTCAACATCATCAAGCTTGACAAATGGAATCTCCACACTCTGTCTTGATGTCAGATGGACATGTCCATCTCCATATTTTTCTGCTACCTCTGCGATCTTCTTCAGATTTTCTGCCGTCAGATTTCCTCCGACCACCTGTAAACGAAGCGAGAAGTTGTTCTTCTGCTTCTGTCTCATAAATCCACCTTTTTTTAATGCTGCATAATCAACTGCCATCTCTTTTCATCCTCCTGTTGGTAATGCATGCTCTGACGCCTAAGCGAGTGCCGCTTTGAAATCTTCGATCAAATCCTCGATATCCTCTATGCCCACACTGATCCGGATCAGATCGTCGAAAACGCCTGCATCTTCTTTTTCTTTCTCTGTACTATGTGCATTCAGCGTTGACTCCGGATGAATGATCAACGTCTTCGTATCTCCGATATTGGATACAATCTTTGGAATGCTCAGGTTATTGATAATGGAAAATGCCCGTTCCTTCGAGCCTACCCGGATCGTCAGGATTGCGCCATATCCATTTACAAGTACCTTATCTGCCACCTCATGCCAAGGACTACAGGCTAATCCCGGATAGTTTACCGTGATATCCGGATATGTATTCAAAAACTCCGCGAGTGCTTTTGCATTGCTGCATGCACGCTCCATCCTAAGTCCCAATGTCTCCATTCCGATCAGGTTGTAAAACGCCGTCTGCGGTGCCATACAGGCTCCCGTATTGCGGAACAACCCATTCCGAAGTTTTGCTGTATAAGCCATTTTACCAAATCTGGCATATTCTGCAACTCCCGGATATTTCTCTTTGTTCCATTTGAACCGACCGCTCTCTGTGATCACACCACTGATCGCGTTGCTGTTGCCATTGATGTACTTCGATGTGGAATTGACAACGATATCGGCGCCCTTTTCAATCGGTTTTACCAGATACGCAGTTGCCACCGTATTGTCCATTACAAGCGGCAGATCATGTCGATGTGCCAGCCCGGCAAGCGACTCGATATCCACGACATCGAGCTTCGGATTACCGATCGTCTCTGCAAATATCACACGCGTATTCTCATTGATGGCTGCCTCGACCGCATTCACATCGCTGATATCCACGAACACCGTCTTGATTCCAAATGCTTCGAAATCATGGAACACATCAATGGAACCGCCATACAGACTGGTCGATGCGACGATCTCCTGTCCGCATGTCACAATATTCAAAAGGGCATTCGTGATGGCTGCCATACCAGATGCACAGGCAACCGATGCAATCCCGCCTTCGAGTGTCGTCATGCGTTCCTCAAAGGCAAAGATTGTCGGGTTGTTGATTCGCGTATACGAAAATCCGGTTGCCTTATTATGAAACAGCTTCTCGTGCTGTTCCGCAGATGGCTGGTAAAAGGCACTTGACTGATACACAGGTGTGAGAGTCGCGCCGGTATTGGCATCCCCCATTTTGTTTCCATGTAAAAGTTCCGTATTAAACCTCATAATGGACTCCTCCTAAATATAATCTCTTCCTGCAACGATTGTACCCTCATATGCGGATTCGGATCTTATTTGTTTGCTTACTTCTTCCTCGCTTGCATCGCCTGCAAATACGAGATCATAGGTTCCGGTAAGTGTCTTGTCCTGCTTCTCATTGACAAGCAGCAATACGACAAGTCCGGCACGGTGCAGGTGCTTCACAACGGTCTCAATCGCCTCGCCATCGGCTGGTGCGTACAGGTATGTGTGACGTCCTTCGATGCTCAGTGTCTTCTCCACTTCCTCAACATACGCACGGTTGATCGTCTTTCCTTCCACGAACTTCACCGTGATTGCCTTCTGGCTCTTCAATGCGGCTCTTGTATTTCTGTCAACTCTGCCCTCATACAGTCCGGTTTCTTCGGTGCGTACCTGCTCTACGACACCGCAGGCAGAAGTCATATTTGTAACACGATCAATCAGGATGAACTCGCCCAGCGTTTTATGATTCTTAAATTCATCAACCACGATCTTATCTGCCAGAGAAATCTTGCAGACCGCAATCTCATTTTTACTTAAGCTGTTAACCTTTTTCTGTTCACCGGTGTTGACATCAATTGCATATTCGATATCGGTCACAGCACCAAGTATCATCTTTGTGCCAAGCTTGAAGAAGAAGTTCTTGCCATTTTGCAGCTCCTCGTCATCCATCCACAGCAGCGTTGCAGTAATGGAAGAAGCAACCTTCGCACCAGATGCAACTGACAGAACGCATCCTCTTGATACATCCAGCTCGCGGTCAAGCTGGATGGTAACCGGCTGTCCCTTGGCTGCAGATTCGCTGTCCTTGTCACCGATGTAAATGCTCTTTACCTTCGCTGTCTCGTTGCTTGGAAGTGTTGTGATCTCATCGCCCACATGAATACTTCCATGCTCGATCTGTCCCTGGAATCCGCGGAATGTATGATCCGGACGGCATACACGCTGTACCGGCATATAAAATCCCTGCTCGCTGTCGTCCTCTGCAATATCGATATCCTCGAGATACGGAAGCAATGCCTTGCCCGTGTACCAAGGAATATTCTCTGACTTTGTTGTAACGTTGTCACCCTCGGTTGCAGAGACCGGAATGATCGTTACATTTGGCAGTGAAAGCTCTTTTGTAAGCTCCTCAATCTGCTTCTCAATCTCGCGGAAACGAGTCTCATCGTAACCGACAAGATCCATCTTATTGACTGCAAATACGAAGTACCGGATACCCATCAATGCACAGATTCTTGCATGCCGTCTTGTCTGCACAAGCACGCCCTGCTTCGCATCCACCAAGATTACGGCAAGGTCTGCAAAGGATGCTCCAACTGCCATGTTTCTTGTGTACTCTTCATGTCCCGGTGTATCTGCCACGATAAAGCTTCGCTTGTCCGTTGTGAAATACCGGTAGGCAACGTCGATCGTGATACCCTGCTCGCGCTCTGCCATCAGTCCGTCCAGCAAAAGTGAGTAATCAATCGCACCGCCGCGGCTTCCGACCTTACTGTCTAATTCAAGTGCCTTTTCCTGATCTGCGTAAAGCAGCTTGGAATCATATAAGATATGTCCGATCAATGTGGATTTTCCATCATCCACACTACCGCAAGTGATAAATTTTAATAATCCGCTCATCTTAGAAATATCCCTCCCGTTTTCTTCGTTCCATGCTTCCGGCTGCCTCGTTGTCGATAACACGCGTTGTACGCTCGGAAGAAACTGCTGAAAGTGTTTCCTCTATAATTGCATCTAATGTATCTGCGGTTGATTCGCATCCGCCGGTGAGCGGGTAACATCCAAGAGTACGGAAACGCACGCTCTTGTACTCGATCTTCTCGCCCGGCAGAAGCTTCATACGGTCATCATCTACCATGATGATATTTCCATCGCGGTATACAACCGGTCTTACCTTTGCGAAATACAGCGATGGGATCTCAATGTTCTCACGCTTGATGTACTGCCAGATATCTTTCTCTGTCCAGTTGGAAAGTGGGAATACTCTTACTTCCTCTTTCTTCTTGATCTTGGAATTATAAAGCTTCCACATCTCCGGTCTCTGATTCTTCGGATCCCATGCATGATGCTCATTTCGGAAGGAGAAGATTCGCTCTTTTGCTCTTGATTTCTCCTCGTCTCTCCGGCCACCACCAAAGGCTGCGGTAAATCCGTATTTGTCGAGTGCCTGCTTCAATGCCTGTGTCTTCATGATGTCTGTGTAAGCACTGCCGTGGTCAAACGGATTGATGCCCTGCTTTACGCCTTCCTCATTGATATACTCGATCATTTCAATGCCAAGCTTCTTCGCCATGTAATCACGGAACTCAATCATCTCCTTGAACTTCCATGTCGTGTTGACATGCAGGAACGGAAATGGTGGCTTCTCCGGGTAAAATGCTTTCATCGCCAGATGCAGCATAACGGAGCTGTCCTTTCCGATGGAATAAAGCATAACCGGCTTCTCACACTCGGCTGCCACTTCTCTGATAATGTAAATCGCTTCTGCTTCCAATTCATCCAGATGTGATAACTGTCCCATCCTCTTGTACCTTCCTTTCGATCTAATACTTGTTCGATTCCTTCTGGTTAATCACAACCTGTTCGGTCGTGCCGTCCCGTTTCTCGATGTTCCAATAAAGTTTGCCGTCCTCTGCATTCACGGTCATCTTACTTCCCATGCCTCCGATATCTGCGCCAAGGTATAAGGCGATCGCACCGAACCTGCATTCCTTGATGCACGAAGAACAGCCCCAGCAGTCTTTCGGGTAGCGCATGCATGCGGTGCCATCCGGATTTTTGCCGATCAGGCTGCCCGGACAGACGGCTGCACATTTGCCACATTTCTTACATTTTTCTTTATCAATGATGATGCTCATAGATGTCCTCCCTTGTTACAATGTAACGAGATCACGGAAGATGATTTTAATATCGCCGTCCTCGTATCTGGAGTTTACATATTTTAACCACGCATCGCTCTTCTCCGGATAATCCAGATTCTCTGCGAAGCTGTGCCAGCGTGTCTCTTTTCTTGCCTCAAGATGCGCGATCACGGATAAGCATACAACCAACCGTTCCCGCAGCTCATAGACAAACATCAGCTCATGCATATCATCCGCTTTCACATCTGGCAGAAGCTCCTGCAGCTGCTTAATCTTCTGCTTTGCCAGCTCTAACTGCTTCGCATTGAACTGGTAATGGGTGGAGATTCCACCTGCGTAATTATCCATAACCTTCTGCATCGCTTCCTCAAGTGCCTCTGTCGTGAACATCCCGGAAGGATTGTTCAGGTAATGGGTGTATTCGGTAATCTTATCATCCACAACTGCCTGAAGCTTTGCATCCAGGGTATCACCTGCGGATTTCTCATCCGACGTACCCGTCTGCTCGTCGAGCATCTGCACGATATGCTTCGCCGCAATCTCACCCTCGACCATCGCACCTGTCACATATTTTTGTGGACAGCCACCTGCCACATCTCCAGCTGCATACAATCCGTTGATTGTCGTCTGGCGGTTCGTGTCTACCCAATAGCCGCTCGCGGTATGTCCTCCTACGATATACGGCTCGGTTCCTTCGATCTCGACATTCTGCTCACTCGGCTTCTTGCCGGATTCAAGCCATTTCAGTGTCTGGCTCGGTGCCATGTTCAGATATGCCTTCTTGAGTGATTCGTTCTGTTCCTCTGAAATACCTTCCGTACGGAGATAACAAGGACCTCTGCCCTGCAGATTCTCCATCACCGTGCCATACACACGCTCGGAAGTTGTCAATCCGTATTTTGTCTCATATACCTCGCCAAGTGCATTGACCTGTTTCGCGCCAACGCCCTGCGCGATCGTTCCTGTCGGTGCAATCGTATCCTTACAGCGAAGGGCGATAAACCGCATCTCGAACGTTGTCATCTCGGCACCCCCGAGAATTCCCATTGCGAATCCCGCTCCGGTATTAAATGGCGGGTACCACATTTTATGTCTCGAAAAGCCCGGATTGTTCGGCCGGTACAGACCTGCCGCGCCACCGGTTGCACAGAGCACTTTCTTCGCCCGGATCACATATACTTTCTGTTCTACGATAGAAAATCCGATTGCACCCTTGATCTCATTATTTTCAATCAAATAATCGGTGATATTCACCCGGTTCAAGATTGTGACATCCGGAAGTGCTTCCACCGCCAATGCGAGAAGCGGTTTCATGTTCTCACCGTTGATCTTGATGTTCCGGTTGCCTCTTGCAACATACTCTCCATTTTCATCTTTCAGGATAACCAGCCCAAGCTGTTCCATCTTCGCCGTCACACGGTTCAAGCCCTCAGACATCGTGAGCAGCAGATCCTCCCGCACGATATTGTCCGCGTCTTTCTTCGCGTAATCCACATAATCTTCCGGCTTTCTCCCCTTCACGATATAGGCATTGATTGCATTGACACCAGCAGCTAAACAACCGCTACGCTTGATGTTCGCCTTTTCCGCTATGATGATCTTGTAATCGGAATTCTCCCTTACGGTAAGTGCCGCATAGCATCCGGCGGTTCCGCCTCCGATGATCAGCACGTCCGTATGAAGAAGCTCTGTGTTCTCGATGTTCATAAGCGACTCCCTTCCAGTTTTCATTTGCACTAGATGTAGAATACATCCTGCTCCTGCATCTCTTTATTCTCTAACAAATATGTCTTTTTTTCATCAAATACATATAACCGGTAGATCAGCACATGTACCGTCTCCCCGACGGATACGAGATCTTTTTCAAGCGACCGCTCTCCGGTTACCTCGATTCCGTTGATGTCGACAACGACATCCATGCGGTTTCCCTTGAAGATCACTTCCTTGACTGTTCCAAGCTCCGCAGCACTGATATACTGATCGAGCTTTCCACTCTTGGAGATCTTCACGAATTCCGGGCGGATAACAGCCTTGTCTGCACGCGGGATCCGTTCAAATCCTTTCAGCCGGTCGTAATCTTCCACCACCGACGACCGTCCGATAAACTGTGCCACAAATGGGGTATCCGGGGATTTGTAGATCTCCAGTGGGGTTCCCATCTGCTCGACGACACCGTGGTTCGTGATGATGATCTCATCCGCAACCTCGACCGCCTCATCCTGGTCGTGTGTGACGAAGATACTCGTGATTCCAAGCTTTGTGACCATCTCCTTTAACCATGTCCGAAGCTCGGTCCGCACCTTCGCATCAATCGCTGCAAAAGGCTCGTCCAACAGCAATACCTGTGGATTCGGGGCTAACGCTCTGGCGAATGCCACACGCTGCCGCTGTCCACCGGATAACTGGTTCGGATACCGCTTCTCCATGCCGGAAAGTCCGGTCAGCGATAACAGCTCGGTTACACGCTCCTTGATCTGTTTCTTCGGCATCTTCTGAAGCTCCAATCCAAATGCTACATTTTCATATACCGTCATATACCGGAACAGTGCATAGCTCTGAAATACGAATCCGATTCCACGCTTTGATGCCGGGATATCATTCACGCGTTTGCCGTCAATAAATATATCACCTTCGTTCGGATTTTCCAAGCCTGCAATCATCCGGAGAAGGGTTGTCTTTCCACTTCCGGATGGTCCAAGTAGCGCGACCAGCTTTCCTTTCCCGACGCCGAAGCTCACATTGTCCGATGCAAGGAAATCACCATATTTCTTATAGATATTTTTCATTTCCACATACATAGTCTCTACCTTGTTCCTTTCGGCTCTTTCTCTTTTCCTCTATGCTCAATAATATTTCTTGCAATCAACAGGATGATCGCTAAGATCACAAGAATCGAAGATACCGCAAATGCCGCGGTGATCGAGGTCTTCGTGCCCGACATATACAGGGCATCAATCTCAAGCGGCAGGGTAAATGTCTCGCCTCGTGTCTTCGAGAGTGCATTTACCGCACCAAACTCTCCCAGTGCCCGCGCCGTACAGAGGATGATGCCGTAGATCAGTCCCCATTTCATATGTGGGAATGTAATCTTTCGAAATATCGTAAATCCCTTTGCGCCCATCAGCGCAGCGGCTTCTTCCTCATCCTTTCCCTGTACATTTAATACCGGGATTATCTCTCTTGAGACAAACGGAAATGTGACAAATACCGTGGCAAGCACTACACCCGGAATCGCAAATGCGATTCGCACATCCGTTCCAAAATGCTGATTAAACGCCCGGATCACCGGGTAGAACCATCCGAGTCTGCCGAATGTCATCAGGTAGGCAAGCCCTACGATGACCGGCGAGATTGAAAATGGAATATCAATCAAAGTTGCAAGGATCTGTTTGCCACGGAAGGAAAACTTCGTGAGCAGCCATGCGGCGCAGATTCCAAATATAGTATTCACAACGACTGCAATGCCGGTTGCAAGCAACGTCACAAGCAGCGAATGCCACACATACTCTGTCGAGATCGACTCGATGTAAAATGCGAATCCCTCCCGCAGAGAATTGACGATCACAGAGACTAGTGGCACAACCAGCATCAGCACGATAAACAGTACCGTAATCGTGATCAGTATGATTTTTGTCCGGTGTCTGCTTCGCTCTAATTTCTCATTTTCACTCATGCTGGTTCCTCCTTTCTCTGCATGTATCTGTCTCACTGACTATAACAGGTTTGTCCGGGCGGATTGTCTCGCCTGAACGATATTGATAAAGAGCAATAATACAAACGATATAATTAACATCAAAAGTGCAATCGCTGTGGCACTCTCATAATCGATCATTCCCAGCTTCTGCATAATCACATACGAGATGACCTGCGTCTTGTCCTTCGCACTGTTTCCCGATATGTAGATGACACTTCCGTACTCTCCGATGCCTCTGGCAAATGCCAGACCGAATCCGGTCAGCAGCGCTGGTCGTAACTCCGGAAGGATCACGGCAAGAAATGTTTTCCTGCGGTTTGCGCCAAGCATAAACGCCGCTTCCTCATACTGTCCGTCCATCTTCTCTAATACCGGCTGCACCGCCCGCACAACAAACGGGATTCCGACAAAGATCAATGCGATCACAAGTCCGGTCTTCTTATATGCGATCTGGATTCCCAGCTTCGCAAATATCTTTCCGTAAAATCCACTGTCTGAGAAAAGCTTCGAAAGCGTGATACCTGCAACCGCGGTCGGAAGTGCAAATGGAAGCTCGATGAACCCATCTAACAGCTTCTTGCCCGGAAAATCATATTTGACAAGTGTCCATGCAAGAATCAGTCCAAACACGGTATTGATCACAGCTGCCAGAAAAGAACATCCGATACTTGTCAGAAATGCATTTCTTACATTTTCCTTCATGATAAGCCGGAACCATTCCCCCGGTGATAGCTTCAGTGCATAGACAAGCACCGATGCAAGTGGGATCAGTACGATCAGGGATAATAATGTAATTACGATTCCAAATGTCAGATGATATCCCGGAATCACACGTGTCTTTTTTGCTTTCTTCATCGCTTTTGTACTCTTTCCTCTACTAATGGTTATAAATCTGATCGAACAATGCCCCATCATCGAAATACATTTCGTAGGCGTTGTCCCATCCACCAAAATCATCGATATTCCACAGATCAATATTCAGGTCATATGTATCCGAAAATTCTTCCAGAATCTTCTGATTCGATGGCCGATATCCATATTCGCCGATCAGCCGCTGTGCCTCATCACTATATAGATATTCGAGGTACCGTTCACTCACTGTCTGCGTACCATTGGCATCTGCATTGTCATCGACGATTGCCACACTCGGCTGTGCAAGTATGCTGACTGATGGATTGACGATCTCATATTCACCTGCATAAGAATTCTGAATCGTAATCGCTTCATTCTCCCATGCCACAAGCACATCGCCCTTTTTATTTTCCACGAAGGTTGTTGTTGCACCTCTGGCACCGGAATCCATCACTGAAACCCGGCTGTATAACTTCTGCATGAAATCATTCTGCCCGGTTTCTTCCTTATATATTGTCTTCGCATAGCTAAGTGCTGCTAAAAAATTCCAGCAGGCACCACCGCTGCTTTTCGGATCCGGCGTGATTACCTCCACATCCTCACGGATCAGATCGTTCCAGTCCTGAATCTGCTTTGGATTTCCCTTCCTTACAAGGAATACGATCGTCGATGTATATGGAGAGGAATCATCGTTAAATTCCTCCTTCCATCCTGCATCGATCAATCCAGTATTCTGGATCAGTGTAATATCATGTTCCAGTGCGAGTGTTACAACATCCGCATTACAGCCCTCCACGACGGATCGCGCCTGTGCGCCGGAACCTCCATGCGACTGGATAACCTCCACAGTCTCGCCATATGTATCCTGGTAATGTTCCTCAAACACCTGATTGTACGCTTCATAGAACTCCCGTGTCGGATCATATGACACATTTGTAATTCGGATTGTCCCGTCCTCCTGCTTTCCGCATCCGGTCAGAAGAAGCACAAATGCAAGGAGTCCGAGCATCATTTTTTTCTTCATAATGTTCCTTTTTTATGCAAAGAGTGAAGTTGACAAATATCTCTCTCCGGTATCCGGAAGCAATACAATGATTGTCTTTCCTTCATTCTCCGGACGCTTTGCAAGCTCTGTTGCAGCGAACAGTGCAGCTCCGGAAGAGATACCAACAAGTACGCCATCGGTTCTTGCTACATCTCTGGATGTCTCAAATGCTGCATCGTTTTCTACCGGGATAATCTCATCTAAGATATCCATACGAAGTACATCTGGTATGAATCCGGCACCGATACCCTGAATCTTATGTGGGCCAGGCTTTCCTCCGGAAAGAACCGGGGAGCTTGCAGGCTCTACTGCAACGACCTTCACATCTGGATTCTTCTCTTTCAATCCAAGTCCGGTTCCGGTTACAGTTCCGCCTGTACCTACGGCTGATACGAAGATATCAACCTGTCCGTCTGTATCATTCCAGATTTCCTGTGCTGTTGTTGCCTTGTGGATGGCCGGATTTGCAACATTCTCAAACTGCTGTGGAATAAATGCGTTTCCGTACTCTTCCTTCAGGCTCTCTGCCTTGGCGATTGCTCCCTTCATACCCTCGCGTCCCGGCGTCAGAACGATTTCTGCACCAAGCGCAGCAACGATTTTCCGGCGCTCCACGCTCATCGTATCCGGCATTGTAAGGATCAGATGCAGACCCTTTGCAGCACAAACAAATGCAAGACCGATTCCTGTATTTCCACTGGTCGGCTCGATGATAACAGTATCCTGATTGATCTTGCCATCCTTGATTCCCTGCTCAATCATCGCATTTGCGACACGATCTTTCACGCTTCCAAGTGGATTAAAATACTCAAGCTTGGCAACAATCTTCGCTTTTAACCCCTGCTCCTTCTCGTAATTTGTAAGCTCCAGAAGTGGAGTATTTCCAATCAATTCAGTTAACTGTTTTGCAATCTTCATCTTTGTTTTCTCCTTTTCTTTTTTGTTAATATTTTTTCTATTCCTATATTTCATACTTCTTTAGTAGGAATAGTATGTATTCGTTGAAAAAGATATTACTACTCAATTCCTACAAAGTCAATAGGTTTTAAAAGAAATTTAGAAAAATTTAGAAAAAATAGACATGCATTTTCCTGCATGTCTATTTTCTGACTGTTCTTCGCAGTTTCTTCAGATATTCCTGCGTCTTTTTATAATCAGCTTCTTTCACGGACCGATTCGAAAAGCCCGCGATATTTAAGATTTCAATTACCATTCCAGCTTGCGATTCAAGTTCTGCTCTTACTTCTCCCTGCGTCATATGGGCAAGCATATACCAGATCTGATCTTCATAGTTTTTGCATGTCACAAAATCAGCATGCCGTTTCTCATATCGCTGTACCATCCGACTGTAATACAAAATCAGCTTATCATTATAGGAAGCTTTGGCAAACCGGATATAAAACAACAACCAACGCACAAACTGATTTCCAAGCAGAAATACAACAAAACCTGCAGCGATCACAGTCAAACCATACACGATATTCCGCATCAGATTGTCCGGGATTGTAAGCGCGTTTCCGTTCTCTGTGACCGTATCGGAACCACTTTCATCGCCGCCCATAAAATCCGCAAACTCATCCCAGAAATTTGTGATGGCCTCGTCATCATTTGACGATGGCGTCACATCCACCGGATACCAGCCAATCACCGGATCATACACCTCCACCCACGCATGCGCATCGGCATCCGTGACATTGACTTTTACATATGCGGTCTCACCAATCTCAGAATAGCCATCGTAATAATCTGTATAATCTGCGCCATCGACCAGCTCGCCACTTAATATCTGATCGTAATCAATCGCATAGCCCTCCACATACCGTGCCGGAATTCCCATGTATCGGAAAATCAGCACCGCCGCACTTGCGAAATAAGAACAATAGCCTTTCTTATTCTCCAGCAGAAAATAGTTTACAAAATCTTTCTTCTTTGGTGTCTTTCCCGGTCGGACAGTATACGGATAATTCTCCTGATAATAGTTTTTCAGTTCCTCGACTACATGGTCTGTCGTTCCGATTGTGCCAAGCTCTGATGCAACTTGTGACACCGCCTCTAAATTCTCCTCCGGCACATACAAATCCATATCATTATACTCCACGGTTTCTGACGTTACCGGTGCACGATTTCCAGCCACACGCGGATAATAAGTAATTGTATAACCATTCCGTATTACTTCCGCATCTGCGGTATAATATGGCTGATACAACTGCGAATACACACCCACACACTGAATCTCCATCGTTGCTTTGGCACTGCCCTCACGTTTCTCCTCGTATTGCTCTTTCAGTGATCTTGCCTCCGCATTCGTGTCCATGTCATCATAATTTCGAATTTCACTCATTGATGTCCATTCGTTCGCATATGGATTATAACGGACGCCAGTAAAGGATTTCAGGTAGATCCGGTCTGATGTATATGGTGCCAGCTTCACAACCAGATCGGTCTGGTTATCGAGATAAACCGTAGAAACATCTCCCAGCTTTCCACCTCCGACACCACCATTGGTACCAGTTCTGTGATACAAGCCCTCAAAACCGTCGACCAGTAACGTCGACATCGCCGCCATTGTCAGATCTTTATATTTGTTTCCAGTGTATCCGACATTAAATGTCTCCTTCGGGCGGAAGCTGCTTGCCGTCGTCACGACCACGATTGCTGTGACTGCCGCCAGTACGCCTGCCTGCACCATTGCTTTCACGTCATAGACATAGGCAACCTCTTTTTTCTTTTTCCCCTGCACTTGAAACTGTGCGCTGCTTCGCTTGACCGATACCTGCGGACTGTAATGCTTTCCCGCCTTAAATATGACCGCCATGGAAACACCGGAAAGCATCATAAGCACATACAGCAGATCCGGTTCCATCGTCAGATAAAGCGGGATGAGATTCAGGCACATGATAATCACGATTGCCGTCGCATACTGCATCCGTCGGGAAATATAGACGTTTAATAAGATATCAAGCACGATACCGATAAAGAGTGCAACAAACGTGACTGTCACATATCGGTTTCCGATTTTCTCCTCATATAACCTCTGGATATCCACATCAAAATACTGGGCTGCATTATCGACCGTGATGTTCACGATCGCATAAAATCCACTGTTGATATAATCACGGAATGTAAATACCAGAAATGTAAAGGTGACAAACAGGAACAGATAGCCAAGATTTTCCACCATCAGTCGGTAATATAACATCGCACAGCCAAGCGATGTCAGTAAAATCAAAGCATGGCAAAGCCCGACATGAAACGAAATGTCAAATGCCGTCAGATAAAAACCAATACTTCCCATCGAAAGAAGGTAGACAATGAAGCCCTTCAACAGCAGAGTAAGCACCCGGTTTTCCTTTTTCTCGAAGAATTCCTCCTGCAGGTACACACCCTCGCACAGTTCTATCGATTCAATTGTATCTGTATGTTTCTTTTTTGCCATATTATAACTTACTCATTTTCCCGCACCTGCATCTGCGCGCCCTGTCCATCACTAAATACATGCAGATATGCATGCATTTCCGGGTGCACCAGTGCCATATGGTCTGCCGCTTCACTTGGATTCTTATATGCCTTCTCATAATACATACGGGCAAACACCGCATCTAGCTCTTCCTTATAATCAACCCTCACATCTTCATATTCATAGCGGTTCATACTCCAATACAAAAGCCGCACCGTCGTCTGCTCCTGTATCAGCTCCAGAATCACAGAATACGTCATCGTCAGAATCGCAGCCAGATTAACCGGTTGACCGATATAAAGCTCCGGCACGATCACAAGCTGGTGATCCGACATGCTCACGCGGTCCTTTACCATCAGGATATCCCGTTTTGCTGACAGTTTCCAGTGAATACTCATCAGCTTATCGCCCGGAATATACTCCCTGACTTCCTGCACATCAGAGAAATCATTACCCCTTTTCGAGCTTTCCTCACTCTCCAGCATACCCTGTTCGAGTGCCGTCTTTTCATACGCAATATCAGTGACGACCCATGGCAGGATACTAAGCTCCGCCGTCTGCTCCACATTTTTCTTCACGCGGAAAAATCCCATCAGGTCTTTGATATACACACGTGACACACTGATTTTTAACAATCCCGGGTACGTCGCCACAACCGGGAGCGTAAGGGTATATCCCTTTCCCGCATGTACCGGCACGGAAAACACCTGCTGCCCGATCGTCTCCATCAGTGTGTTCTCCACATTCACGATCAGCTTCGTATCCAGCGAGACAAACCACGTTGGATTTTTGATCTGTATCGTAAAATACGCAGTCTCCCCCTGTACCCCATAGGAATCCTGCGCATGACGAATCTCTACCTGCAAATAACGCCGCAATACCCACACCGACAGCGCGGAAAGGATTGGTCCTGCCAGCATCAGCACGAGTACCAGAAAATAAAACTGGCTGTGTAGAAAATAGTAGATCATCCCATTTACAAAAAGCAATATCCCATATCCAATTATCCGAACAATATATTCTGCCACTCCTTATACCCTCGGTGCTGCGACATTTGCGATCACCATTCCGATTGCCTGCTGCATTGTGATACCCTGTGCCTTTCCACGTGCTGACAGCTTCACACGATGTCCTAATACATCACGCGCCACATCCTGCACATCCTTTGCACAGACATAATCTCTGCCGTCGATCACTGCCATTGCCTTTGCCATACGCAAAAGTGCAATCGTCCCCCGCGGGCTGGCTCCCATCGAGAAGATCTCCATCGTCCTGGTTGCCTCCACCAGATTTACAATATACTCATAGATTTCATCTTTCACATAGAGATCATTTGTCATCTCACGCAGCGCAAGCACCTCTTCCATTGATATCACTTTCTGCACCTTCGAGAGTGGCTTTCCTGCATTTCCCTTCAGGATTGACACCGCATCCGCGTGGCTTGGATATCCCATGGACAGACAGACCATAAATCGGTCAAGCTGGGATTCCGGCAGCATCTGCGTACCGGAAGAACCATATGGGTTCTCCGTCGCAATAACGACAAACGGATCTGGCAACGGCCGGGTCACACCATCGACCGTCGCCGTTTTTTCTTCCATAACCTCAAGCAATGCGGACTGTGTCTTCGGCGAGGTTCGGTTGATCTCATCCGCTAAGAACAGATTCGTAAAAACCGCACCTTCCCGATATTCAAACTCCCTGGTGGCAGAGTTATACATGGAAAATCCCAGGATATCACTCGGCAGTACATCCGGCGTAAACTGCACACGCTTATAATGCATTGACATACTCTTCGCAAATGTCGTTGCAAGCGTCGTCTTACCTACACCCGGAATATCCTCCATCAGAATATGTCCACCTGCGATCACGGCAGCAAGAACCTTCTTTACAACATCCTCCTTGCCTTTAATTACTTTATTGACTTCCGCCTGCACCTGTTCGAGCTTCTGACTTATTCCGTCCATCTGCACACCTCCCGCATTCTTACAACTACAATCCTTATATTTTTCTTCGTTCTAGGAACTCACAAATTACTATTTCACGATTCCGAGCTTCTTCGCCTCATCCGATACTGCCTTGGCAACGACCTTTGCCACTCTCTCATCAAAAGCACCCGGAATAATATACTCCTCATTTAATTCCTCATCTGTTACGATCGAAGCAATCGCCTTGGCTGCTGCAATCTTCATCTCCTCTGTGATTGCCTTTGCCTTCGCATCCAGCGCACCACGGAAGATACCAGGGAATACAAGCACGTTGTTGATCTGGTTTGGATAATCAGAACGACCGGTTGCCATCACGCGCACGCCGCCCTTCTTTGCTTCTTCCGGCATGATCTCCGGTGTTGGATTTGCCATTGCAAATACGATTGGATCGTTTGCCATGGATGCGACCATCTCTGCAGTTACAATATTCGGTGCGGACACACCGATAAAGACATCCTTGCCTTTCATGATCTCAGCAAGTGCTCCGGTCTGCTTGTCTTTATTTGTCACCTCTGCCATCGCTGCCTGTGCCGGATTCATCCAGTCCTCACCCGGACAAAGTGCTCCGTTTTTATCGACCAGTACAACATTCCCGATACCGAGTGCGAGCAACAGCTTGCAGATAGAAATACCTGCGGAACCAGCTCCATTGATCACAACATTTGCCTTATCAAATGGCTTTCCAACCAGCTTCAATGCATTGATCAATCCTGCCGATACGACAATCGCTGTACCATGCTGATCATCATGGAATACCGGAATATCCAGCTCTTCCTTCAGACGGCTCTCAATCTCAAAACAACGCGGAGCAGAAATATCCTCCAGATTGATACCACCGAATACCGGTGCGATACGTTTTACTGTTTCCACGATCTCGTCAACATCTTTTGTATCCAGACAGATTGGAAATGCATCCACGCCTGCAAACCGTTTGAACAGCACAGACTTTCCTTCCATAACCGGAATCGCTGCCTCCGGTCCGATATCTCCAAGTCCAAGTACAGCCGTACCATCGGATACAACAGCAACGGTATTTGCCTTGCATGTATATTTGTATACGTCCGCCGGATTCGCATGAATCTTACGGCATGGCTCTGCAACACCCGGTGTATAAGCGGTACTTAAGTCATCGCGGTCATTGATTGCGACCTTGGAGACAACCTCCAGCTTTCCGTGATTTTCTTCATGCATTTTCAAGCTCATCTGATTATAGTCCATCTTTGTTTTCCTCTGCTTTCTTATTTCATTGATTTTAGTTCATCTTTACATGATCGATTTCGTCATTGCAGTTTTTGATTGTCTCTTTTGCACTGTCAATCTTCTCTACCAGCGGGCCAAATTCCGGATCCATCTGTGCACCCTCTTTTACCTTATTGTAGAAGATCTCACCGATTGCCTCATACGTCTCCTTGATATTTGCCTTTTCCTTGCTGATCTTCGCCTTCAGCTTTGTAACCTCCACTGCGTCACCAGCTTCAGTCCTCACTGTCTTTACAAAATCCTTAAATGCCATTTTCATACCCTCCTACACTTTTTCTATTTTATCAACAGGTACTGCCTGTCTTTTTATACAACTTCAAACCATACATCTGTCCAAACAGATTCACCACTGCACAAACCAGATTTGCAATCAGCACATACAGGTAAATCGTATAAAGTCCGATCTGCTTATGCATCTCCACTCTGGAGAACATATTGGCAATATCTCCGGTCTTCGAATGTCCGATCAGATAAAGCACCAGTGTTGCTGCCGCCAGTATCGTCATCGCAACAGAGATCGGAAAAAGCGGTTTCTTCTTCGGATTGATCGCTGTTACCGTACCTACCAGAGATAACACCACCTGTACCGCCATCAACAATCCCATCACATACAGAAAGATGCGGATTGACGGACTGAAATCCGCCGTAGCCAGATTATCACTCAAAAGCACGATATCGGTCTGCGTTTCATCATACAGAGTCTGCAGAATATAATAAAATCCTCTTGCTGCTACAATCATGGCAACCACTGCCGAAGCGGCTGCCATAATCGTCATGATCATAGACATGCCGGAATAGAAATTCATCTTCACGTCTGCGGATGTCTCCGTCTGCGCTTTCTTTGCTTCTACTGGTTTTGGTTCTGGCTTTTTCTCTGCCTGCGGCTGTTTTGGCTGCACCTTCTCCTGTGCCTGTCTCAGTTCCTTTTTTTCCTGTTGTCTTTCTTTTTTGCTCTTACTCATCTTCTCCATCTCCTCATATAGCTACCATTTTTTTACATCATGTCAAACAAACTGAGCTGTGTTCCGATCGTCTTGTTCTTATACTCACGCGTGAACCGAAGCAGTTCTTCCTTATCATACTGGATTCCATGCGCCTCGCAGGTCTCTCGGATGCACGCCATAATCTCGGTATAATTCTTTGTCTTCAATGTCTTCTCGTCTGCGTAAACCGCCTCATACTGATCGTAGATATCCGGGAAATTCTTATAGAGCTGCTGATAAAACCGCTCCCGGTTTCCTTCTCTTAAAACCGGACACATTTTGTCCGTCAGTATTCCATATACATTCGCTTTCACACAGTACGACAACAGCCCCTGTATGTTCTCCATGTTGTCATTGATAAACGGCAGGATTGGTGCCAGATTGACGATCACCGTGATGCCCCGCTCTGTGAGCCGCTGCATCAGCGAAAACCGCTCTGTTGGAAGCGACGTTCCATGCTCTAACTTTTTCGCGAGCGCATCATCATAGGTACTCAGCCGCACGATCACGATACATTTGGTCTTACGGTTGATCTTATCCAAGATATCAATATCCCGCAGTGCAAGCATCGAATGTGTATGTAATACCAAACCAAAATCAAACCGCTCGATCTGATTCAGGCACCTACGCACCAGTTGTAATTCCTCTTCGAGCGGAATATACGGCTCCGACGAAGAACCAATCTGTATCATGCTTCTTGTCCGCTTTTTCTTCAATGCATACTCCAGCATATCCACAGCATGGGCTTTTACCTCGATATCTTCGAATTCGTGATCCATCCTGTGACAGGTACTGCGCGCATCACAGAACACACACGAATAACTGCATCCCCGATAAATATTCAGACCATTCTGCGGAGATAAAATTGCTTTTACTTCCTTGTAATGCATAACTTATCCTCTGTCTTTCCCTACTATATAAAGTCGAAGCTGACCTGTTCATATTCAAGCTCCTGATAAACAAGCTCCTCCTGCTCAACTTTGCTTGTATAATCGACAACTACCGTCAGCTGCTTTCCGCCTGCCATCTGTTGTCCTAAAATATAATTGACATCGAAGCGTCCGGTGATTGCCGGTGTTGCCCCACGTGCCGGCACGATCAGCTGTACATGATTTGCCGCAAGTAATGCGAAGATCGGCTCCCAGATATACACATCCTTCGCCGCACCAAACGGGTTATCAATAAAGATCGTCTTTGTTCCTGTATCCTCATTTCCAATCCGGTACATACCGGAAATGTAATTGATGATGGAAATCAGAAACTGGATATAAATACCCTGCGACTGTCCGGTACTTCCAACCGCCTCCTCGTATTTCAGATAACGGCTTTGTTCTTTGATCCGTTCCCGCTTATACAGGCTCAGCTTGATTGCATTCATATCGGTTACAATCACACTGAACAGCTTCTTCAAAGTCAGACTGTTCCGGATGAATTTCATCCGGTCACGATCCTGCTC
>DJEI01000084.1:24136-27297 GCA_002431865.1 Lachnospiraceae bacterium UBA5902 | reverse complement strand
TGGCGTTTCGCAAACGCCTAAAACAATTCTCAAAAAAGAAAAGGAGAATAAAATTATGAAAGAGTTTAGTTATGTAATCACAGATGCACAGGGAATTCACGCAAGACCGGCCGGACAGCTTGTAAAGCTCGCAGCCGCTTATCCTTGCAAAGTAACGATCGCAAAGGACGGAAGAAGCGTTGACGCAAAGCGTATCATGGGCGTTATGAGCCTTGGCGCAAAGCAGGGACATGAAGTGATTCTGCAGGCAGACGGTGAGCAGGAAGATGAGGCAATCGCAGCACTCTCTGCATTTATGAAAGAGAACCTGTAATCGAGGTACGAAGAAAGGGAAGGTCTTATACAGCCGGGTGAGAGTATGCAGGAATTAAAAGGAAAAAGTGTATTTGGCGGAATTGCAATCGGTCGGATATCCGTTTATAACAAGGATGAAAGTACTGTCAAACGTGTAAAGATCGAGGACACTGCCGCAGAAGTAAAGCGATTTGAGGAGGCAAAGGAAATCGCGAAGGAGCAGTTACAGGCACTCTATGAAAAGGCACTGGTGGAAGTAGGCAAAGTCAATGCGATGATCTTCGACGTACACCAGATGATGCTGGATGACCTTGATTATGTGGAAGCAGTCACGCACATGATTGAGAGTCAGGGCATCAATGCCGAATATGCCGTTGCGGCGACCGGCGATAATTTCTCAGATATGTTCACAGCGATGGATGATGACTATATGAAGGCGCGTGCCGCAGATGTGAAGGATATTTCCAACCGGGTTGTGAAGATCCTGCAGGGAAAGAAAGACGACGTATTAGACGGTGACGAACCGGTGATTCTGCTGGCAGATGATCTGGCACCGAGTGAGACAGTCCAGCTTGATAAGTCGAAGGTGCTTGCATTTGTAACCAGACATGGTTCAACGAATTCCCATACAGCGATTCTGGCGCGGACAATGAATATTCCAGCGCTGATCGGTGTCAAATTCGAAGAATCTGTCGATGGAAAATTCGCAATTGTTGATGGTTATAATGGCAGCGTCTATGTAGAGCCAACCGATGATATCGTAAAAGAATATGAAGGCAAAAAACAGGAAGTCGAGGAAAAGAAACGCTTGCTACAGGAGCTGAAAGGCAAGGAAAATATCACGCTCGATGGAAAGAAGATCAAGCTCTATGCGAATATCGGCGGCGTTGCGGATGTCGCTTCTGCCCTGCAGAATGATGCAGAGGGCATCGGTCTTTTCCGAAGCGAGTTCCTGTATCTTGAGAGTGATACATTCCCGACGGAAGAAGAGCAGTTTCAGGCTTATAAAACAGTTGCAGAAAATATGGCTGGCAAGAAGGTCATTATCCGTACATTAGATATCGGTGCAGATAAGCAGGTGGATTATTTTAATCTGGATAAAGAAGACAACCCGGCAATGGGCTATCGTGCAATCCGTATCTGCCTGACACAGCCGGAAATCTTCAAGACACAGCTTCGTGCAATCTTCCGTGCAAGCTATTATGGAAATATCGGCGTCATGTATCCGATGATCATTTCCGTGGCGGAGGTACAAAAGATTCATGCAATCGTTGACGAAGTGAAAGCAGAATTAGATGCACAGGGACTTCCATATGGCTGGGTCGAGCGGGGTATCATGATCGAGACACCAGCCGCAGTTATGATGAGTGCAGAGCTTGCGAAGGAAGTTGACTTCTTCAGCATCGGAACGAATGATCTGACACAGTATACGCTGGCAATCGACCGTCAGAATCTGAAACTGGATGACTTTTATGATTCCCATCATCCTGCAATTTTACGCATGATTCAGATGGTGATCGACAACGGACATAAGGAAAACTGCTGGGTTGGAATCTGTGGCGAGCTTGGTGCAGACACAACACTGACAGAAACATTCCTGAAGATGGGAATTGATGAGCTCTCGGTATCGCCATCCATGGTACTCTCGGTACGTGATAAGGTACGCAGTACCGATACAACAAAATAAGTGTAAAAGTAAACCAGCCATAGAGAAATCGCAAGGTGTATGGAGCAATCCGCGCGGCACCTTGCGATTTTCATTTGTACAAGTACCTGCATGTGTGGTAAAATGAGCATTGCGGTGATTTGGCATGCACAAGCTGGCATAGTGTGATAGGAATCGGGTGCCAATCAACGACGAGATAAAAACAAGAAGGTTATAACATGTCAGAAACAGATCATTTACATGAAAAACAAAGACTTCCGATCGGATTTATGGATTCGGGGCTTGGCGGGCTCAGTGTATTGCGCGAAGCCGTAAAGCTGATGCCGAAGGAAGATTTTATATATTACGGAGATTCCCTGCATGCGCCGTATGGCGTGAAGCCGCAGGCAGAGATACGGAAATTGACATTTGCTGTCGTGGAAAAGCTGTTGGATATGGGAATCAAAGGACTGGCGGTAGCGTGTAATACAGCGACAAGTGCAGCTGTGCGCCTGTTGCGAAATACATATCCGGAGCTGCCGATCGTGGGAATCGAACCGGCTGTGAAGCCAGCCGTGACCGAAAGTCATGGAGGCAGAATCTTAGTGATGGCAACCCCGATGACGCTCAAACAGGAGAAGTTCCAGAATCTCTTAGCCAAGTATCGGGAACAGGCAGATATTGTTCCGGTCCAGTGTGACGGATTGATGGAGTTCGTCGAGCATGGTGATCTGGACGGACAGGAATTAGACGATTATTTCGCAGAAAAACTGAACCCCGTCCTGACAGACGACACAGAATCCATCGTCCTTGGCTGTACACACTATCCGTTCCTCAAGAAAGAACTTCGCCATTTCCTTGGTGACCGTGACATCCATCTGATCGATGGCAGCCTCGGCACCTCCCGTGAACTTATGCGCCGCCTGAAAGTACAAGGCTTGTTGCGCACGGATGACCACAAAGGAAACGTACAAATCATAAATTCATCGGGTAGACAAGAACTGATAGATCTAAGTCGAAAGTTATTAAATCTGCCGGATTATGAATGATCGTTAACTAGGTAGCATTATATAAATAATTGATACAGTTTGTGGATTTGAACAGTTGCGAATATTATAGAAATTTGTGAATTAGTGTGTATCCATTTTTGGAAATATAAATATATTTGGAACTTAGAAGTACTTAATGTTCTGTATAAAATCAGCAATGTTTGAACACGATG
>DJEI01000084.1:0-24087 GCA_002431865.1 Lachnospiraceae bacterium UBA5902 | reverse complement strand
CCATGGATGGCGAATTGGCGGCGGTTGCGTACAGGATGGATGTGTGTGTCAGAACATTTAGTACTTCTTAGTTTCAATACATTTGTTATTTTCAAAAACGGATATACACGTAAAATTCACAAATTTCTATATATCGCAACTGTCCAAATCCCTAGATGAATAGAAAATAGGAGCGAACACATGAACATCGTAACTGTCGATGAAATCACAAAAGCATATGGCGAACGCAAACTTTTTGACAAGGCATCCTTCTTCCTGCAGGAAGGCGAGAAAGCAGGAATCATCGGAATCAACGGTACCGGCAAATCTACCCTCCTGAAGATCATTGCAGGCATAGAGAATCCGGATACCGGCAAGGTAATACTGGCAAATCATTACACAGTACAATATCTGCCGCAGACACCGGAATTTGAAGCGACAGATACCGTACTGCGGGCAGTGGTGCGGGGACACGTCACAGAGGAAAACCACTGGACGGTCGAGAGCGAAGCGA
The DNA here is from genome assembly GCA_002431865.1 of Lachnospiraceae bacterium UBA5902. Lineage (GTDB taxonomy): Bacteria > Bacillota > Clostridia > Lachnospirales > Lachnospiraceae > Coprococcus_C. The sequence continues at coordinate 23,594 of DJEI01000084.1, read as the reverse complement.
AGACGATGATGACGAAGCTTGGCATTACAGATTTTGAAGAAACATGTGGACACTTATCTGGTGGACAGCGCAAGCGTCTGGCACTCATATCTGCATTGCTCGCGAAGGCAGATATATTACTCTTAGACGAGCCGACCAACCATCTGGACAGTGAGATGTCAACCTGGTTAGAGGGTGAACTGTGCGCATACAAAGGTTCGATCATTATGGTAACGCATGACCGGTATTTCCTTGACAGTGTGGCGAACCGGATCATTGAAGTGGATAAGGGACAGATCTATTCGTATGCAACAAACTATTCCGGATTTCTGGAGGGAAAGACACTTCGCGAGGATATTTTGGATGCACAGGAGCGTAAGCGACAGTCAATTCTTCGCGTGGAGCTGGAATGGGTGAAACGTGGTGCCAGAGCGCGTTCAACCAAGCAGAAGGCGAGACTGGAACGCTACGAGGAGATGAAAAGCAAATCAGCACCGTTAAAGGATGCACAGGTAGAGCTTGGTTCCGTTTCCTCACGTCTTGGACGGACAACAGTGGAGCTTGACCATATCGAAAAAAGCTTTGGCGGAAAGACGATTATTCATGATTTTACCTATCATTTATTGAAGGATGACAGGATTGGAATTGTTGGTCGGAATGGCTGTGGGAAAAGTACGCTGCTTAAGATCATGCAGGGAATATTGGAGCCGGACAGCGGGAGTGTTGTGATTGGTCCAACGGTAAAGATAGGCCATTTCGCACAGGAAATCCAGCTTGGAACGGATATGGATCCAAACCAGCGTGTGATCGATTATATCCGCGACGTGGCGGAATATGTAGAGACAGACGAAGGAAGGATTACTGCGGCAAGACTGCTGGAACGTTTCTTGTTCCGTGGCGAGGATCAGTATGGACTGATCGGAAAATTTTCCGGTGGTGAGCGCAGACGGTTGTATCTGTGTAAGGTTTTGATGTCCGCACCGAATGTTCTTATATTAGATGAGCCGACAAATGATCTGGATATTACAACATTGACGATCTTGGAAGATTATCTGGATTCTTTTCAGGGAATCGTTGTTGCAGTCAGTCATGACCGCTATTTCTTAGACCGTGTGGTACGCCGGATCTTCGCATTCCGACCGGATGGAACACTCTGGCAGAGCGAGGGCGGTTATACCGATTATGAGACACGGGTTCTGTATGAACAGCAGATGGCGGAGAAATCTGTAGCAGCCAAAACAGAGGCTGCTGAGACGAAAGCGGGAAAGTCGGATAACTGGAAAGAAAAACCGCGTACCAAGAAGCTGAAGCTTTCGTATCAGGAACAGCGGGAATATGATATGATTGAAGATGACATTGCTGCCTTAGAACAGAAGCTTGAAGACAATAAATCTGCAATGGAAAAAAATGCCAGCAATTCCTCCGAACTGCAACGGCTCTATGAAGAGCAGGAACAGCTCGAACAAACGCTGGCAGAAAAGATGGATCGTTGGATGTATCTGGAGGATCTGGCTGCCCAGATTGCTGCGCAATCGTAGAGGTTAGTTTTCGGAATCTTCCAGATCCGGAGATTCACAGCTTGTATGTAAATCCCGGTACTTCTTTGGCGTGAGTCCATACAACTCCTGGAAGGAGCTTGTGAAATGACTCTGGGAGGAGAAGTTTAAGTACTCTGATATTTCAGAGATGGAATAATTGCTGTATTGCAGCAGGTGTGCGGCAGTTTTCAAACGTTCGGTCTTGATATAAGCGGAGATCGAAACATCCATTTCCTTTTTAAACAGACGGGAAAGATACGTTGGATTCATATTGAGGTATTCCGCGATACTTTCCAGGCGAAGCTCCTGTTGCAGATTGGCATGGATGTAATCGACACATTTGACGATCTGCTTGGAATAGATTCCCTTGCTACGGTTATCCTGCATCGCTTTGGTATAGCTCATGATCATTTCAGTCTGAAGCCTGTCGACTTCTTCTTTCTTCTTGCATACATCCATACGCTGGATAAATATATCGCTCATACTGTAGGCAACCTCACGTGGAAGACCATACTGTGCACAGAAACGGCTTGTCATAGCTGCAAGGATCACAAAGTGATACTTGGCATTCTGTAATGGATCGGCAGACAATACACCATTTCTGTCTTCGCCAGTTGTGTAGCCTTTGTGTTCCTCATATTCTTTATGACGGGCTTTTACCTCCTCCATGTTGCCATTGGCAATTGCTTTGTAGATGCCAAATTCTTTTTCGTAGTCCAGATGGCGGCTTTGCTCCTGTTGTTGATGAAATAATTTCAGATTTACTTCTTTGTCGATATTCATAGATACTCCTTCTAAAAATCCTAAAAATTTCTCTGCTTTAAATTTTTTTAATAGTATATCATAATGGTGCAAAAAAAGACATATATTTGATATAAAAAACCAAAAAAAATCTGTATTATACAACCATAGACTTCAAGAGATACATTTCTACAAAAGATAACTCGTGTAGAGGCGAATCGACAAAAGAGGAAGGAAGTCTTATGAAATTGGTATAAAGCATGAGAATGCTTTATATATATAGAATCCCCCCAAGATTCATATTAGTGTCACAAGACACACATTTCTCCTTCGCGTTATTTGATAACGCAGCTGGCGGTCAACTATCCCCAAGTTGACCGCTTTTGCATTTTTAGGATTTCTTTTATTTACATTCGTTTGAGATCTCATCTGCAATTTTACTGATAATAGACACAACACGATCCTGATCAATTGTTGAATACTGTTCGTAGGCGTGGTAACAGCCTTGAACCAGAATTGTGATGAGAATATTGGCGCGGAGATCGGTGCGGTATTTTGGACATTTCTCGTATAATGCATTTTTGAGGGACGTTTCCAGCCCTTCGGTAAGTGCGCTGACGCGGGAGCCGGAAAAGACAACCCGGAAATTATGACCCTGATCGATTGCTTTCTGGAACAACTGCTTTGTGACCTCGCCTGTATGGGTAAGGATATTTTCCGGGTAAGGAAGTTCTTTTAACATCTCCTGAATCATGGACTGTTCAATGCGCTCGGACAGATCATACATATCCTGGTAGTGAAGATAGAAGGTCTGCTTGCTGATCTGGGCACGTTCTGTCAGCTCCTTGACGGTAATCTTCTCCAAAGGATATTTCTCCCGAAGTTCGATGAATGCCTGAAAAATGTTCTGTCTTGTTTTCTGTATGCGTAAATCCATATCCGGTTCCTCCAGTTGTATGATATGCTTGCTTGACGATATAGAAAGATGCGTCAATTACTTTACTTGATTACAATATTATACAAAAGTAAAATTGGGTACGTCAAGATGAAAAAAACGAAGATAAATCGAGGGAGAAAAAGGTTTTCATTTTTCATGAATTTTGGTATGATATAAAGGATAAAATAATGGAGATACTGTGCGATGACGAAGAAACAACGAGCCGCTATAATTATAGAGCGTTTGAGGGAAGCATACCCGGATGCCACATGTACTTTGGAGTATGATGAAGCGTGGAAGCTGCTGGTCGAGGTGCGTCTGGCAGCACAATGTACAGATGCGAGAGTCAATATCGTGGTGCAGGATCTGTATGCGAAATATCCGACTGTAGCAGCACTTGCAGAGGCGAGACCGGAGGATGTAGAAGTAATTGTGCGTCCGTGTGGACTTGGAAGAAGCAAGGCGAAAGATATCTGTGCATGTATGAAAGTATTGCACGAGCGATATCAGGACAATGTACCGGATGATTTTGACGCATTGCTGGCACTCCCGGGCGTTGGAAGAAAGAGTGCAAATCTGATTATGGGCGATGTGTTCGGCAAGCCTGCAATCGTGACGGATACACATTGTATTCGTCTGGTGAACCGGATGGGACTTGTGGATGGCGAGAAAGATCCAAAGAAGGTCGAGATGGCATTGTGGAAGATCATCCCACCGGAAGAGGGCAGCGATTTATGCCACCGGCTGGTATATCATGGCAGAGATGTGTGCAGTGCGCGCACGAAGCCGCATTGTGATGTGTGCTGTCTGCAGGATATTTGTAAGAAATGTGGCGTAAAATAGACAGGAGGCTATACATGGCAGTCAAATATAGAGAGTTTAAATTTCATTCACATGCAGATAAGCTTGAAATTCATGCGATGACAGTTGCGCCGGAAGGGAAGATCATCGGCGTGGTGCAGATTTTGCATGGAATGTGTGAACACAAGGAACGGTATTATGATTTTATGAAATTTCTGGCGGAGAAAGGATATCTGTGTGTGATTCATGATCATCGTGGACATGGCAGCAGCGTCGTGAGTGATGCAGATCTCGGATATTTCTACGATGCCGGATATGATGGCTTGATCGAAGATGCACATCAGGTGACAGAACTGATTAAAGAGAGTGTCGGAGATGTGCCATATATTCTGCTTGGACACAGTATGGGTTCTCTTGTAGCCCGCTGTTATCTGAAGCGGTATGACGATGAGATCGACAAGGCAGTGATTGTCGGAAGTCCTTCGATGCGGCATGGCATTGCACCGGGACTGCGGTTATTGAAGATCCTCCGTGGATGCAAGGGCAGACGCAGGCACTCAAAGCTTATGGATTATATCATGATGAATTCGAGCTACGAGAGACGATTTAAGAAGGAAAAATTACAGCATGCGTGGATCAATTCTGATCGCGATGCGGTAGAAAAATACAACAACGATAGGTATTGCAATTTCACGTTTACATTAGATGGCTATGAGAATCTGGCCTATCTTCTACAGGAGACATACAGCAAGGATGGCTGGCAGATGAAGCATAAGGATCTGCCGATCAAGTTCTTCTCCGGCAAGGATGATCCATGTGCAATCAGTCCAAGTGATTTTGGAAAAGCAATTCATTTTATGAAGGATCTTGGATATACGGATGTCCGGGGTGCGATGTACAAGGGTATGCGTCATGAAATTCTGAATGAAAAAGGCAGAAAACGGGTATATCAAGACATATATGATTTTATAAAAAATTAAACGGTAAGAGTGGAACTATGAAAGTCAGAATGGCAGTTGAACAACCAAATAAGGACGTATTTATCGAGCAGGTGATACGCAAATATCATTTTTCCACAGAAGAAAAAGAAGCGTTGCAGCAGGTGTATGAGAAGGTTCGCACTTACATGGCACCGTATGCAATCTATCGAATCAACACACGGATGCGGGGCGTTCCGCTTCTCGATGCAGAACAGTCGGCACTTGTGGCGATGACACTTGGCGAAGGTGTGGACCGCCTGCAGGAATATTATGAGCGGGAGCACGCGTTATCGGAAAGCTATATGGTGGAGTGTGTGGCAAATGAGCTGCTTCTGCAGATGTATGCGGATTTCAATCAGAGCTATCCGAAATTCCACCGCCGCTATGTGAAGCGTTATGTGTTTGTAGGGGAGGAAATTCCACTGGATGGGATGCAGGCACTTCTTATGGAAGTGTACGGCAGACAGCCGGCAGATATTGGACAGGAAAATGATATAACGGCAAATGAATATGGCGTGCTACAGCCATCCAAAAGCGTGGTATTTTTTGCCCTGCTATCAGATAATCCGGGGCAGCAGTGTCAGGGGATCTGTATGAACTGCGGGAATCTGGAATGCGAGAACCGTATGCAGGAGGCAAGGCAGATACAGGTGCGGATGGAAACACAGGAGATGGCAGCTGCTGTGGAACCGGAGCAGAAGCTAAATTACGGATATCAGAGAATATTTGGACAAAAGTGAGGAACGGGAATTGGAGAAACAAAGGAAACGTTATATTATGGCGCTTGATGCCGGTACAACAAGTAACCGCTGTATCTTATTTGATAAGAGCGGAACAATTGTGAGTATGGCGCAGAAAGAATTTACACAGATATTTCCGCAGCCAGGCTGGGTGGAGCATGATGCAAATGAGATCTGGTCGACGCAGCTTGGCGTGGCAGTTGAGGCGATGTCAAAGATCAATGTGACGGCAGAGGATATCGCAGCCATCGGAATTACAAACCAGCGTGAGACAACGATCATCTGGGATAAAAAGACCGGACAGCCGGTCTGCAACGCGATCGTCTGGCAGTGCCGGAGAACGGCGGAGTATTGTGAGGCGTTGCTTGGACAGACGATGATTGATGCGGAGAGAAATGTGCTTCCGATCAAGGATATGATCCAGCAAAAGACCGGACTGATTTTGGATCCGTATTTCTCTGCAACAAAGGTAAAATGGGTGTTAGACCATGTGCCACAGGCAAGGCAGCGCGCGGAAGCCGGAGAGTTGTTGTTCGGAACGGTAGAGACATGGCTGATCTGGAAGCTGACCGGTGGAGTGGTGCATGTGACGGATTATTCCAATGCATCGCGGACGATGATGTTCAATATTCATACGCTCCGGTGGGATGCAGATATCTTAAAGCTGTTGGATATTCCAGAATGCATGCTGCCAGAGGTGCGCTCGAACAGTGAAGTCTATGGGTATACATGTACGAATCTGCTGGGTGGCGAGATCCCAATCGCGGGTGCCGCAGGCGATCAGCAGGCAGCACTCTTTGGACAGAATTGCTTTCAGGCGGGCGATGCGAAGAACACATATGGAACGGGTTGTTTTCTTCTGATGAATACCGGAGAGACACCAATTCTTTCCAAGCACGGCCTTGTTACGACGATTGGCTGGGGCAGAGATGGAAAGATCAATTACGCACTTGAAGGTTCTATATTCGTTGCAGGGGCAGTGATCCAGTGGCTGCGCGACGAGATGGAATTTATCCGGGATGCGGCACAGAGTGAGGCACTTGCCACACAGGTAGACGATACGGCAGGCTGCTATGTCGTTCCGGCATTTACCGGGCTTGGAGCCCCGTATTGGGACAGCTATGCGCGTGGTACGATCGTGGGATTGACACGAGGAGTGAATAAAAAACATATCGTGCGTGCAACGCTCGATTCGATTGCCTATCAGGTGGCAGATGTGCTTGCGGCGATGAATCAGGATTCCGGTATCCATCTGCAATCGTTGAATGTGGACGGTGGAGCCAGTGCGAATAATTACCTGATGCAGACACAGGCGGATATTATACAGGTTCCGGTGCGGCGACCGGTATGTGTGGAGTCGACGGCGCTTGGGGCGGCGTATTTTGCAGGACTGGCTGTCTCGTATTGGAAAGATATGGACGAGATCCGAAACAATGCACAGACGGAACGGATATTTGAACCACAGATCACAGAAGAAGAGAAGAATGTGCGTATACGTGGCTGGGAGAAAGCCGTGCGGACATCATTTGATTGGGCTAAAGGAGAGTAGACAGACATGAATCCAATGAATTTAATGAAAGCAAAAGGGCTGCTGGCACAGTTTACGACGAACCATCCGAAGCTTTCGGCATTTTTCAAGGCGGCGTCGAAACAGATTGGGGAAGGTTCGATTATTGAGATTAACGTGACAACAGCAGAAGGAAAAAACCTTTGTACGAACATGAAAGTAAAACCGGAAGATATGCAGCTGGTACAAGAGCTGAAGAATCTTTCTAAATAAATGAGTATGATTTGTGGAGAGTATAGAAATGTGGTAAAATCATAAGCAGGACAGGATATAAATATACAACATAGGAGGAACATGCTTTATGGAAGAAAATATAAGAGAAGCGATGGCTGCAGCACATGATAATATGCAGGAAAAGATGCAGGAAAAAGTCGCAGAAATAAAAAACACGCTGGATAGTCTGGAAGGAACGAGCCGGGCGAACCGGTTTACGGTGATCGGATATTCCGTCTACAATGCCGTTTTGCTGGCATGCTATCTTGTCGAGGTTATCAAGGGCAGTCGTACAGGTGGATATTTTGCTATCTTTGCGGCACTTTCAATCCTGCCGCTGGCAGCAATCTGGATTGTGTATAAGCGGAATCCGGCGAGTGAGAATCTGAAGCGGATTTTGATTTATTCATATACAGTATTCTATACATTTACGATATTTACAACCGTTTCGCCAGTTGCATTCGTGTATGGTGCACTCGTTAGTTTTTTCGTCATTGTGTATGGACAGAAACAATTGAGTTTTGGCGCAGCGGGAGGTATGTTCCTGATCAATCTGGTTCATGTAATCTACATGGCAGCAAATGGTATGATCACATCGGAAGATCTGCCGAATGTTGAAATCCGGATTGGTTTTACACTGTTATTTGCAGTGTTCATGGTGATGGCGACAAATGTGATCATCTCGAACAACGAAGCGAAGATGAAGGCTATCACGAAGGAAAAGGAGTCTGTGTCTGCAATGTTAGAGCAGATTCTGGAGATCTCTGAGAACATGATCGGGGATATTCTGGCAGTATCCGAGAAGATGACAACGCTCGAGGATTCGATTACAAAGACAAAGGCTTCTATGGAAGAAGTAACAAATGGAACGAATGATACCGCAGAGTCGGTACAGTCCCAGCTTCTTAAGACAGAGGAAATCCAACATGCAATTGAGCGTGTGGAGAATGTATCCGACACGATTGAGAACGATATGAACGAGGCAAGTGAGGAAGTCGCACAGGGCAAGAACAAGATCGATGAGTTGATTTCGCAGGTGGGTACAAGCGATGAGGCAAGCAAGAAGGTTGCAACGGAGCTTGACAAGCTGACAGCATATGCAAGCCAGATGCAGAACATCGTCGATATCATCGGCAATATTACCGATCAGACAGGCCTTCTATCCTTAAATGCAAGTATCGAGGCAGCAAGAGTTGGCGAAGCCGGTAAGGGTTTTGCTGTCGTTGCATCAGAGATTTCTGCGCTTGCAGATCAGACGCAGGAAGCAACGGTCAATATCGCAGAATTGATTGGAAATATTTCAGAGGAGCTGACCGAAGTTGTAAATGTTGTCAGTTACCTGATCGATAACAATAAGCTGCAGAGCATCGCAGCAACAGAGACTGCATCCAGCTTCGAGACGATCGCAAGCCGGACACAGGATATCCACCAGTTGACAGAGGAACTGACCGGACTTGTATCTTCACTGGCACAGTCGAACGAGGCAATCGTGGACAGCATCCAGACGATCTCAGCAGCGACAGAGGAAGTAACTGCACATTCCAGCATCACACTCGAGAGCAGTGAGGAAAACAGCTCCATCGTTGTGGAGGTTGGCGATATCGTCAGTGAATTGCAGGTACTTGCAGAACGTTTAAGTGCGTTAAGCTAAAATGGGGTTGACAGAGGAAAAATAACTAAAAAAAGGTTATTGACATTCTTTCTGAAGTAGAGTAGTATAAACCTATCGAAAATGAATAGTGACACGAAACCAATGATGTGGAGATAACGCTACATCGTGCACGTACAGAGAATTCGGGAGGCTGAGAACCGAGTCGAACGCAGGGTAGCAAATGGACCATGGAGGGCATAGTCAAAGGAGCATCTGCTCTGAGTATTCTATGACGTTCGCATACGTTAGTTGCATGGAATATGATAGTATTCTGAAAGAGCATGAGAGGAACTCTCATGAAGCAAGGTGGCACCGCGGAAATTCCGTCCTTGACAAAAGTATATTTTGTCAGGGACTTTTTTTGTTATACACGATGAGCCAAGTACAGATTCGTGCTTGCACGAAAATCTGTATTTGGCGAATGTATAATCACTGAGATGAAGCGTAGCGAAATCGAAGTGTTATACGGAGTGTATATCGAGTAGGCGTTAGCCTGCTCAATTGCAGATTTATTGGAACCATGTCACGAAGAAAGGAGTTTGAAGATGATCAGACCAACGTTAGAAGAAGCAATGCAGTATCAGAAGGATTACAAGGTTGTTCCGGTTATGAAGGAAATCTATTCCGATATCCGCACGCCGATGCAGGTATTGAAGATACTGAAAAAAGCAAGTAAGCATTGTTACATGTTAGAGAGTGTGGAGAATCAGGAAAACTGGGGCCGCTATACATTCCTTGGTTACAAGCCAAAGCTTTGTGTGACATGCATGAACGGAAAGCTGAAGGTTACCGATGTGAATGGAAACGTTATCCGGGAGGAAATGGTACAGCACCCGGAAGCCTGTATCAACCAGATTTTAGCAGATTACAGGAGTCCGAAGCTCGAAGGATTCCCGACATTTACCGGCGGACTGGTTGGATATTTCGCATATGATTACATCAAATACAGCGAACCGAAGCTGAATCTGGATGCAGAAGATGAGGAAGGTTTTAACGATGTAGATCTGATGCTCTTTGATAAGGTAATTGCATTTGATAATGTGAAGCAGAAGATGCTCATCATTGCAAATGCGAAGACTGATAACCTGACGGAGAATTATATCCATGCGGTGGAAGAGATTTCCGAGATCATTGAGCTGATCAAGCATGGTGAGGAAGCCGAAGTAGAACCGGCAAAGATGACATCCGAATATCGGAAGTTGTTTGACAAGGAAGCCTTCTGCAACATGGTGGCGAAAGCGAAAAATTACATTTACGAGGGCGATATCTTCCAGGTTGTATTATCGAACCGGCTGGAGGCAGATTTCTCCGGAAGCCTGTTGAACACCTACCGTGTACTTCGTACTATCAACCCATCGCCGTATATGTTCTACTTCAGCGGTGACGACATCGAGGTAGCAGGAGCTTCCCCGGAGACACTGGTCAAGCTGGAAAATGGTGTGCTGCATACCTTCCCGCTGGCTGGAACCAGACCGAGAGGAAAGACAAAGGAAGAAGATCTTCGCAATGAAGAGGAACTTCTGGCAGACGAGAAAGAACGTTCCGAACACAACATGCTCGTAGATCTCGGAAGAAATGATATCGGTAAGATTAGCAAGTTCGGAAGCGTGGAAGTGGAGAAATACATGAGTATCGAGCGGTATTCTCACGTGATGCATATCGGTTCTACGGTACGCGGAGAACTGCGGGACGACTGCTCGGTAACAGATGCAGTCGATGCAATCCTTCCGGCAGGAACCTTGTCTGGTGCGCCGAAGATCCGTGCCTGTGAGATCATCAATGAACTGGAGAACAACAAGCGCGGCATCTATGGAGGCGCAATCGGATATATCGATTTCACCGGAAATTTAGATACCTGTATTGCAATCCGGATCGCTTATAAGAAAAATGGAAAAGTATTCGTACGAAGCGGCGCCGGAATCGTGGCGGACAGTGTACCGGAGAATGAATATCAGGAATGTATCAATAAGGCAAAGGCTGTGATGAAAGCAATCGAGATCTCACAGGAAATGACAGACTAAGAAAGGAGATGGCAGCATGATATTACTGATCGATAATTACGATAGTTTTTCTTACAACTTATATCAGCTCGTCGGAATGATCCGACCGGATATCAAGGTGATCCGAAATGATGAGATGACGATCGCGGAGATTGAAGCATTGGCCCCGGATCACATCATTGTATCACCGGGACCGGGCAGACCAAAGGATGCCGGAATCTGTGAGGAAGTGATTGACTACTTCAAAGGTAAGATTCCAATCCTCGGTGTGTGTCTCGGACATCAGGCAATCTGTGAGACATTCGGCGGCGAGGTTGGATATGCGAAGAAACTGATGCACGGAAAGATGTCCATCGTTGATCTCGACACCGACAGCGTCATCTTCAAGGGAATGGAACCGAAGCTGCAGGCAGCCAGATATCATTCCCTCGCAGCGGAAGAGGATAAGCTTCCGGAAGTGCTGAAGGTGATCGCCCGTACAGAGGACGGCGAGATCATGGCAGTGGAGCATCGGGACTATCCGGTATATGGCGTACAGTTCCACCCGGAGTCAATACTTACACCGGATGGAAGGAAAATTATGGAGCGGTTTTTGAATGTAAGTTAGAAAGAATTACATTATGCCAAGACTATGATTAATGATTCTACAGCAGACCGTTGAAGCACGCCGGCACTTAATGAGTGAGGAGCACGAATTTAGTACCGCTGCGTGCTGAACCGAGCGAGAGGAGGGCGCATATGAACCGTAGGTTCATATTTAGGATGCGCCCGACAATCTGCCGCCGAACGAATGTGAGGGGGCGCTACCCAGGCGCGTCTGCAGTGAATTATTAATCATAGACTTGGTATATGAAATGAGGAGGACAAAACAATGATAAAAGAAGCAATCAGCAAAGCAATGAATAAAGAGAATCTGACAAGAGAAGAAGCCCTTCAGGTTATGAAGGAGATCATGAGCGGCGAGGCAGAACAGGCACAGGTCGCAGCATTTCTGGTAGCCCTGCATATGAAGGGGGAGACAGCCGAAGAGATTTCCGCCTGTGCAGAAGGTATGCGCAGCTTTGCAACGAAGCTTGACCGTGGCGATATGGATGTGATCGATATTGTTGGAACCGGTGGAGACCGTTCGAACACATTTAACATTTCGACTACGGCAGCAATCGTAACCGCAGCGGCAGGTGTGGCAGTTGCCAAGCACGGAAACCGCGCAGCTTCCAGCAAATGCGGAACGGCGGATTGTCTTGAAGCACTCGGTGTCAATCTGATGTTAGAGCCAGAGAAGAATGTGAAGGTATTGAAGGATACAAACCTGTGCTTCTTATTTGCGCAGAAATATCATCCGGCAATGCGTTATGTCGGTCCGGTCAGAAAAGCCATCGGTGTTCCAACTGTATTCAATATCTTAGGTCCTCTGACAAACCCGGCATACAATACATACCAGCTGCTTGGCGTGTACAGCGAGGATCTGCTCGACACGGTTGCAAATGCGTTGAAGGATCTTGGATTGAAGCGTGCAATGGTTGTCTATGGCATGGATTGCCTGGATGAGATATCTATGAGTGCAGATACTGAGGTTTGCGAGCTTGCCGATGGTAAGATCACAAAGTACACGATCACACCGGAGCAGTTCGGATTCACACGATGCAAGAAGGAAGACTTAGTCGGTGGTACACCGGAGGAAAATGCAGCATTAGTGAAGGAAATCCTTGAAGGAAAGGTAACGGGTGCGAAGCTTGATGCTGTGCTGATCAATGCAGGTGCAGCCATCCATGTTGCAAAAAATGTGAGCATCGAGGAAGGCATCAAAGAGGCACGTGAGATGATCACAAGCGGCAAGGCGCTTGCAACTCTTGAGAAATTTATAGAGGAAACAAATGCATAATTTGCAAACAGAAATTACTTACAGGAAAATGGCATAAGGGAGTTTGAACATGATATTAGATGAGATAGCAGAAAAGACACGGGCACGCGTGGAAGAAGATAAAAAACAAATACCATTTTTCAATATGCGGAATGAAGCGGAGCGGCTGGCAGCAGAAATGCCGAAGGGAAACCGTCCGAGGTTATTTCCGTTTTACCAGACCTTGAAGAGTCCGGGCATTTCGTTTATCTGTGAGGTGAAGAAAGCGTCCCCATCCAAGGGCGTGATCGCAGAGGAATTCCCGTATCTGGAGATTGCGAAGGAATATGAGATGGCGGGCGCATCCGCTATCTCGTGTCTCACGGAACCGTATTATTTTCAGGGAAAGGACATGTACTTAAAAGAGATTACCCAGCATGTGAAGATTCCGGTATTACGAAAAGATTTTACGATTGATCCGTATATGATCTATCAGGCACGGACGCTTGGTGCATCAGCAATCCTGCTGATTTGTTCGCTTCTTTCCCAGTCGGAGTTAGAGGAGTATCAGGCAATCGCAACCGAGCTTGGCATGTCGGCACTGGTCGAGGCACACGATGAGCAGGAAGTAGAGATGGCGCTTCTCGCTGAGGCATCGATCATCGGCGTGAACAACCGGGATCTGAAGACATTTACGGTGGATATCAACAATTCCGCGAGGTATCGGAAGATGGTACCAAAGGAAGTCGCATTTGTGTCTGAAAGCGGAATCAAGACGGCAGAAGACATTGCGAAGCTTCTGGAAAATGGAACGGATGCGGTGCTGATCGGTGAGACACTGATGCGCAGTGAGAACAAGAAGCAGGCTTTGAATGAACTGCGGGGAATGTAAGCGCATGTCAGGTGATCAAAGTGGTGTGTAAGGCAGGATAAGTATGGAATAGGCTGGAAGGAAAGTGAAATGCAGAAGATTAAATTATGTGGTATGATGAAGCCGTGTGATATCGAATATGCAAATCAGGTCAAGCCGGATTTCGTCGGATTTATATTTGCGAATACGAGACGGAAGATCGGTGCCGCACAGGCAAAGAAATTCCGGGAAGCGCTGAATGCGGAGATTCCAGCTGTCGGCGTGTTCGTCAATGAAGACATTTCCGTAATCACATCGCTCGTGCAGGATGGCTGTATCGACATGGTTCAGCTGCATGGCGAGGAAGATGCGGATTATATCAGACGTCTGCGCGAGGTATGTGATGTGCCGGTGATCAAGGCGGTTAAGGTGCAGACGGTTGAACAGATACGGCAGGCAGCCGAACTTCCGGTTGATTATCTGCTGTTAGATACCTACCGCAAGGGCGTGCTTGGCGGAACCGGAGAGGCGTTTGACTGGGAACTGTTGCGGGAGGCAAAGGCGGCCGCTGGAGATACCGCAGAAGGAGTGTTATTCGGAAAACCGTATTTTTTAGCGGGTGGACTTCACGCAGGAAACCTGCGGGAGGCAGCAGCACTTGGAAGCTACGGGCTGGATGTAAGCTCCGGAATCGAGACAGACGGAAGCAAGGACTTCGACAAGATGGTGGAAGTCGTGAAGATAGTAAGAGAATGACATGTTCTGAATTGTACATTTGAAATCAGTATATAGAACTTAATTTACATTTATGATGATATACCACAGAGCGAAAGCGATGTGGTGTTACCCGGATGTGAGGGGCACTACATATACATAAGGAGGACAAGAGATGTCGAAAGGAAGATTTGGAATTCATGGCGGTCAGTATGTACCGGAAACAATCATGAATGCCGTCAACGAATTGGAAGCAACCTATAATAAATACAAGGATGACCCGGAATTCAACCGGGAACTGACCGAGTTATACAATGAGTATGCAGGCAGACCGAGCAGACTTTATTATGCAGAGCGTATGAGTAAGGATCTGGGTGGAGCTAAGATATACCTGAAGCGTGAGGACTTAAACCATACCGGTTCCCACAAGATTAACAATGTACTTGGACAGATGCTGCTTGCAAAGCGTATGGGTAAGACACGTGTGATCGCAGAGACCGGTGCAGGTCAGCATGGTGTTGCAACAGCAACGGTTGCAGCGATGATGGGTATGGAGTGCGAGATCTTCATGGGTAAGGAAGACACGATCCGTCAGGCGTTAAATGTATACCGGATGCGTCTGCTTGGTGCGAAGGTACATGCAGTCGAAAGCGGAACCGGTACACTGAAGGACGCGGTTTCTGAGACATTCCGTGAGTGGACAAGCCGGATTGACGATACACATTATGTACTTGGTTCAGTTATGGGACCATATCCATTTCCAACGATCGTGCGTGATTTCCAGTCGGTGATCAGCCGTGAGATCAAGCAGCAGATCATGGAGAAGGAAGGCAGACTTCCGGATGCGGTGCTCGCCTGTGTAGGTGGTGGTTCCAATGCAATCGGTGCATTCTATCATTTTATTGAAGATAAGAGTGTGCACTTGATCGGTTGTGAGGCAGCCGGACGAGGCATTGATACATTCGAGACAGCAGCAACTCTGAATACCGGACGTCTTGGAATCTTCCACGGTATGAAATCTTACTTTTGTCAGGATGAATACGGACAGATCGCACCGGTTTATTCGATCTCCGCAGGTCTTGACTATCCGGGTATCGGACCGGAGCATGCATATCTGCATGATATCGGCAGAGCAGAATATGTGGCAATCACAGATGATGAGGCGGTGGATGCATTTGAATATCTCTCAAAAATCGAGGGAATTATTCCAGCCATTGAGAGTGCACATGCAGTTGCTTACGCGATGAAGCTGGCACCACAGATGGACAAGAATCAGATTATGGTTATCAATATTTCCGGACGTGGCGATAAGGACGTAGCAGCGATCGCCCGTTACAGAGGGGAGGATCTTCATGAGTAATATAGCAAAAGCATTTGAACATGGAAAAGCATTTATTCCGTTCATCACATGTGGTGATCCGGATTTGGAAACAACAGAGAAAATTGTGTACGCAATGGTTGATGCAGGGGCAGACCTGATCGAGCTTGGAATCCCTTTTTCAGATCCGACGGCAGAAGGTCCGGTCATTCAGGAGGCAAATATCCGTGCACTGACCGGCGTGGATAAAGTGACGACAGACAAGGTGTTTGATCTGGTGCGCAAGCTGCGCCAGAAGGTCACGATTCCGATGGTGTTTATGACTTACGCGAATGTCGTATTCTCTTATGGTTCAGAGAAATTCATCTCGACCTGTAAGGAAATCGGCATTGATGGACTGATTCTGCCGGATATTCCTTACGAGGAGAAGGCGGAGTTTGATCCGATCTGCAAGCAGTATGGTCTGGATCTTGTATCCCTGATCGCGCCGACTTCACATGAACGGATCAGCATGATCGCGAAGGAAGCAAATGGATTCGTCTACTGTGTTTCTTCCCTCGGCGTAACCGGAACAAGAACCGAGATCACAACAAATGTCGGCGAGATGGTCGAGCTTGTGAAGAAAGCGAAGGACATTCCTTGCGCAATCGGATTCGGAATCTCAACGCCGGAGCAGGCAAAGAAGATGGCTGCCTCCGCAGATGGCGTTATCGTCGGAAGCGCGATCGTGAAGATCATCGCAAAGTACGGACGCGAAGCTGCACAGCCAGTGTTTGAGTATGTAAAGAGCATGAAGGATGCGATTTCGTAGAAGAAGTATTGATGTATCTCGGAGAAATTATCGATAGTTTCGGAGAATGGTTGATATATTTTGAAGAAATATTGATAGTTTCTGTGAATGGTTGATATATTTTGAAGAAATATTGACAGTTTCTGGGAATGGTTGATATATTTTGGAGAATATTGATAGTTTCTGTGAATAGTTGATACATTTGGAAGAAATATTGATAGTTTCTGGGAATAGTTGATATATTTTGGAGAATATTGATAGTTTCTGGGAATGGCTGATGCATTTGGAAGAAATATTGATAGTTTCTGTGAATAGTTGATACATTTGGAAGAAATATTGATAGTTTCTGTGAATAGTTGATACATTTGGAAGAAATTATCGATTTGGGCGTAATTCCGGAAATTGAATCGTAAAAACCCACAGGATGGGCGTAATCTACTGAATAAAGAGGATTGCGCCCATTTTCGCATGTTGAAAATGAATTGATGAGCAAGATATGGGCGTAAGGAGGAGAAATCTGGATGCCACGCCCATGTGGTGGGTTTTCGGACGAAAATGTGGTTGAAAAAGCCCAAGGCGGAAATATGGTAATTGATAAGGGAAAATCAGAATATTGCCGGGATCAGAAATTCAGGAATTGTCAGAACCAGAAATCTTGGAATGGAATTGTAAATGAAAAATCCGGATGTTATAATTTATATCAATATATGATTCAGAATCTAACATAGAAGCGAGGAAAAATATGAACATCACAGTATATTTAGGAGCCTTCGAAGGAAAGGATCCGAGTCTGAAGCAGGCAGTGCGGAAGCTTGGAACGTGGATCGGTGCAAGCGGAAATGCGCTGGTATTCGGCGGCTCAAAATCCGGACTGATGGGAGAAATTGCAGAGAGTGTCCTGCAGGCTGGTGGTGCAGTGACAGGTGTGGAACCGGAATTTTTCATGGATGCGGAGCTGCAATATGACGGCTTGACAGAACTTATCGTCACAAAGGATATGACAGAGCGGAAAACGAAGATGATCGAACTGGGGGATGCATTTATTGCATTTCCGGGAGGAACAGGAACGCTTGAAGAGATTGCGGAAGTGATGTCAAAGGTGTCGTTGAAGCAGTTGGACGCGCCGTGCATCCTGTATAATCTGAACGGATATTATGATAGCTTGAAAGCACTGCTTGCACATATGATCGAGATGGGACTCTCGACACCAGAGCGGCAGCAGGGCATTTATTTTGCGGATTCTTTGGAGAAAATCAAGCAGATAATAAACAGAGAATGATATGTTGAGTCAGGCTATAAAGATGTCATATGATAGATACTATACGATATGCATATGACATCTTATTTGCCACACGGCTATTTCTGGGACAGTCTGGTTGACTGTCTCAGATAACTCCTTTTCTTATATGTGTTATCTGTTGCCATATTCTGCGTTTTATCCTGCATTGCTCCGTGCTGAGTGGTCGTTGCAATTTTTGCAACAACCACTTCCTCATCCAGCTCACCAGTTTCAAAAATCTTTGCTAAATGGCGGCTGATGCCCGACTTGTCAATACCAAACAATTCAGCCATGGCTTTTTGTGTCAGCCATATCGTTTCGTCTTTTATCAAGGCACTGACCGTTACGTTATCATCTTCGGTTCTGTACAGCACCATTTCCATTTGTTTTGTAATATCTGTATTCATAATCAGCCTTCTTTCTTATAGCAGGTGAATTAGTTAGCGTTGTCTTTATCCTTAGCCCGGCTCTTATACACATTATACCGGTTTTTACATTTGTCACTGTAAAATACGCTGTTAGGTCTGCTGGCGACAAAGGCTCAAACTCGAAATAAGCATTCAAACACTATTAGTTCAAAAAGACATGCATCAGAACCCCGATTAATACACAAACAGTAAAAGTTATCAGTCCACTACCTATAACTAAAAGAATCTTTTGATATGGACGTTTACCTATTTCTCACTGTTTTTGTATATCATCAAGTAGTTGCCCCTCAGAAAATGCAACAATTTCTTTATACGTTTGAACATCATTGTCTTTTTTAATTTTTTCAAGCATAAAAGCGAAATACATTGAGATTCCCCAGATAATACCCCAAGGAATGAGTGCCCAAACACCAAGTAACATGAATAACGGAACCGCTGAAACAGCAGTGGTGATCAACATTATAGTGTAGATTCCTCCATAGCGGTTCATTTTTTCAATTTCTTCTTTTTGAATTACATCTTTCATAACTTCAATATCTCCTTTGATTAAATTGTCAAGAGAAATTTGAAAGGTTTCACTCAGTAATACCAAACTGTTCACATCTGGATAGCTTTTATCATTTTCCCAATTTGATATTGTTTGCCTTGAAACATAAACTCGCTCGGCTAACTCCTCTTGAGATAATTGTACTTCCTGACGATGTTTTTTAATTTGTTTCCCGAGTTCCATCTCTTCACCTCCTAGCATACTTATACTAATCAAAAAGTTATATTTTCGCTATCAAAGAGCGTTGACATCAAGGTTTTTAGCGTGTCAAAAGTCTTTTACATCTCGTGAAATTCCCAATAATCATATGTTATCAATCTCCTGCATACCACCTGTTTCTCCCATTATACCATGCGCAATTCATACATGCACTTATATTTTCCCGAAGATTCTTAAAAAGGTGTGCTGCCATACATAGCAATCCACCCATAAAATTACCACAATTATCAACAATCCTGAATTCGCAGATGTTCGTTCTCTGGATGATGTTGCACCGACGAAGAAGCGTAAATTTGTATGTGTAGATCCGAACGATATCCCGGATGCTGCTGTGGATGCATGTGCACCGGGTAACCCTGGACCGGCAAGCTTGGAACAGTTTGAGGAAATGTTCCGCAAACTGATGTACGTAGAGCAGTTTGGGGAGATGTTCTGTGAGCAGATGTCAGCTATTCGGTTTTAACTTAACCGGTAATCATAATTTTTGATAGTTTTTGTCAGGTATGTACAAAAGTATTCCTTTTTCTATAAGGTTATGATAGAATTAGTTAGAATAAACTAACCTACAAAATTGAACTCACCAGACGGATGAAAACAAAAGTAGTATATCAGAAAAAAGAAGGGGAGAAGAATCATGAAGGTAACAAAGTTAGATGCGCAGGTAGCAGAGCAGATCGGGCATGCGTTTGGATATTATGATTATGGAGAAGAAGTCGGCATGGGCGCATTTTACCGCAGCAAGGATGCAGTCGCAACGTATATTTCTGGGTATGTGCGGATGGCATTTGAAGGAGGCATGCTCTACACGATAAGCGAGCGGGGCGAGGGTTATATCGCTTATAAGGCGCCGGGACAGAAGTTGAAACTTGGAGCAAGCATGCAACTTGTAAAAGCATTGTTTCATTCGATGAGCCTGAAAGAATTGATCCGGATGGGACAGGCAGTTTTCAAGGGTGGAACGTCGCTGCAGGATCGGATGAAAAAGGAGAAGAAACCTTATATATTTGTCGGCATGGTCTGTGTACCGGAACAATATCAGGGGCAGGGATATATGCGGAAAGTGATGGAGCTTGCCTACGCAGAAGGCAACCGGCTGCAGGTTCCGGTGCTTTTGGAGACAGATGCGAAGTCGAAATGCGACAAATACATGCACCTCGGCATGCAACTTGACGGTGTACGTGATTTAGGCAAATATGGAAAATTATATGATCTGGTCAAATATCCGGATTGAAAAAACAGACTTGACATACAAGTTAGAACGGACTAACATAACGAGTGTTATGGTGAATGAAAAACAACAGACAATCGAAAAGATCAAGCAGGCGGCGCTGGAGGAATTCTATGAGAATGGTTACGCGAAAGCGAGCCTTCGTACGATATGCCGACGTGCGGGCGTCACGACAGGCGCGATGTATTTCCATTTTGAGAATAAGGAAGCATTGCTTCGGGCAATCTTAGAGCCGCTGATGAAACAGTATGAGCTGTTGCAGAAGACATTGATGCAGCAGGAACTGCAAGAACCGGAGAATGGGGCGCAGTTGGATGTGCAGATGATGCGGTTTGTGCTCGAACATCGGCGCGAAGCGATTCTCGTGATGGAGAAGGTGCAGGGAAGCTGCTATGAGCAGTACCGGACGGTGATCGAGTCGATGATGGAGCAGTCAATCGAGACGTTTTACGAGAGCAGGATGCTGGAACCGCCAGATCCGTCGCTCATTTCGATACTGGCGAAGGTTCGGCTGGATGGATGTCTGGAGATATTGAAAGGAAATTATGATATGGAACATAGTTTATATTTGACCGAGAAAATCGGCATTTATGCCGCCGGTGGAACTGAAAAATTAATACAGGACTTAAATGAGCTTCACAGCTGACCGCTGTGGAGCTCATTTTTTACAACATAACAAATTATAACAACTGTTATGTCGAGAAACAATAAAAGCTTACCAGAATCAGGTAGAAGCAAGACTAATAAAAGGAATAAAAGGAAGCGAGGCAATCACATGAACGAAAAAACAAAAGTACAGGTACAGGGAGTTCCGGAGACAATGCTGCAGACATTATATGCGAGAGCACAGGAGTCGAAGAAACCGGATCATCATATCTACGATGAGCGGGCAATCGAGGTTGTATCCCGGCTGGATTATGATTTCTCCAAGGCGGAAAGTGACAAGGCGATGAGCTTGGGTGTAATCGCGCGGACGATCGTGCTTGATAAGCTGGTCGGAGATTTTCTGTCTCATTATCCACATGCTGTTGTCCTGAACATTGCATGCGGTATGGATACGCGCTGCTATCGGATGGAGGGAAAATACGACCGCTGGTATAACATTGATCTGCCGGAGACAATGGAGATCCGGAGCCGTTTCTTCGAGGAGCAGGGACCGATCTTTCAGATTGCGAAGTCTGCAATGGACGCAAGCTATATGGATGACATCGAATATCACGGCGAGCCGGTGCTGGTGATCATTGAGGGCTTGACGATGTATCTGTCTGAGGCGGATGTCAAGCAGATGTTCGATATTCTTGACAAGCGGTTCCCGAAAGCAGTCGTGCTTGTAGAGACGATGTCACCGTTTGTAGTAAAGCACATCAAGGAGAAATCCATCGAGAAGAGCGCAGCGAAGTTTTCATGGGGCGTGAAACATGGTGCGGCATTGGAACAGGTGATTCCGCGTTTTAAGAATAAGCGCGATGTCAGTCTGGTTGAGGGGATGAAAGTATTGATGCCGATTTACAAGGTGCTTGGGAAGATTCCTGCTGTGCGGAATTTTTCAAATAAAATCTGCGTGATGGAGAAAAAGTAATTTGAAATAAATTCTTGACAAATAAACGACCGTTTACTAAAATGAAAAATGTAAACGGTCGTTTATTTTTGCGCGGAGGATATTGGAGTGAGAAATAGAAAAGAAGAAATATTAATTGTGGCATTGCATCTGTTTGCAAGAGATGGTTATGAGGCTGTCTCGGTCAGCCAGATCGCAGGAGAACTTGAGATGACGAAAGGCGCATTGTACCGCCATTATAAGAGCAAAAGAGATATTTTTGATTGTATTGTAAAGCGGATGGAACAGCAGGATAGTGATCAGGCGTCGGAGTATAATATGCCTGAAGACGAGAAAGAAAAGATACCTGAAACGTATGAGACTGTGTCTCTGGATGACTTTGAGAAATATAGCAAGTCTATGTTTGAATACTGGACAGAGGATGATTTCGCATCATCATTTCGGAAGATGCTGACAATCGAACAGTTTCGCAGTGAAGAAATGCAGAAATTATATCAGCAGTATCTGGCAGCGGGACCTGCATTCTATGTGAAAGATTTGTTTGAAAGCATGGGAATTGCAGATCCAGCAGAGAAAGCGGTCCGGCTTTATGCAATGATGTATTTCTATTACAGTGTTTATGATGGCGCAGAAGATAAGGAACAGGTAAAAGGGAAATTTGAACAAGCATTGAACCATATGGTGCAGGAATTTTGAAAAGGAGAGATCAATCATGAAGAATAATATAATAATTCGTTTGGAAGAAAAAAGTGAATATCGCAAAGTAGAAAATCTGGTCAGAGACAGCTTCTGGAATGTGTATCGGCCGGGATGTCTGGAACATTATGTTCTTAACCAGCTCCGAAATAATCCGGCATTTGTACCGGAACTTGATTTTGTTATGTATCAGGATGGAGAACTTATTGGGCAGAACATATTTGTAAGAACGGCAATCACAGCCGATGACGGAAGAAGCATTCCCATTATGACGATGGGACCAATCTGTATCAGGAATGAATATAAGCGAAAAGGATATGGAAAAATCCTGCTTGATTACTCATTAGAGAAGGCAGCAGAACTTGGCTGCGGAGCATTATGCTTTGAAGGAAATATTGATTTCTATGGAAAGAGTGGTTTTAGGCAGGCAAGCGAGTATGGCATT
The DNA here is from genome assembly GCA_002431865.1 of Lachnospiraceae bacterium UBA5902. Classification (GTDB taxonomy): domain Bacteria; phylum Bacillota; class Clostridia; order Lachnospirales; family Lachnospiraceae; genus Coprococcus_C. The sequence continues at coordinate 535 of DJEI01000084.1, read as the reverse complement.
CGTTATCATGGGTTGCCAGAGGGGGAAGATGCATCCTTCTTCCTGTGTAAGGAGCTGATACCGGGGTATCTGGATGGAATTACAGGAGAGTATGCAACACCGGAAGGGTATCTGGTGGATGAGCAGGAAGCCGAAGAATTTGACAAGCAGTTCCCATATAAAGAGAAAAAGAAATTGCCGGGACAAATTTTTTAATATGAATGTCAGCAGTACAAATCAGAAAAGGTTTGTACTGCTTTCGTTTTTTGTTGAAAATCGGGATCATCATGCATCTTGGCATCCATTTTATGCATGTCAGTTGTCTGCATGTAGACAATGAAATCAATTCACGATAGAGTAATTCATGAAATCCAAAAAGTATATGCTATTTTAAGAGAAGGGAGCTTCCTGTATAATAAAAATGTGGATGTTGAAAATTGAAAATACCTCAGAGTACAATAAGACTACTGACTGGCAGGTTAGTAAAAATCTTATTATACAGAGAGGTATCTACAATGAAGTCTAACACACAAAATGCAAAAATTGAAGCTATTAC
>DJEI01000069.1:7978-30174 GCA_002431865.1 Lachnospiraceae bacterium UBA5902 | reverse complement strand
AAACGAGGGGGCATTACATTAAAAGGAGTGATAGATATGAGCAGGACAAAAAAAGCAGTCATCATTGGTTCGGTGTTGGTTGGCATTGGCGTGATTATAGGAGTGATTGCGATTGCGATAGGTGGATTCAAGTTCCCGAGTGGAGCGGTCGATCTTACCTCGATGAAGGCACTTAATACCGAGAAGAAAACCGTGCAGGTTACGGATGCATTTGATAAAATAGAGGTTGTAGGCGCAGACAGTATGGATATCGAGATCTGCAAATCAAAGACTGGCGAGAATTATGTGGAATATTACGATACAGATGATTGGACGAGTCATGTGGATGTGAAGGATCATGTGCTGAAATTCACAACCGACGATAAGGGCAAACATAAATCGGTTGTATCACTGGGATTCGGAAAGGATACGAGGACGCGAATTTATCTTACTGATGCGGAATACAAAGAAATCTCTGTAATAACCATGAGTGGAGATATCGAGATGCTGGATGTAACCACAGAAGGCTTGAATGTGTCGACATCAAGCGGAGATATGGATCTGGTAGATGTAACGGCGAAGCAGATGAAACTCGATGCAAGTAGTGGAGACATAGATCTGGAGCGCTGTGATGCCGAAGGGTTTGATATCACAACATCGAGTGGTGACGTCGATATGGAGATTGCAGCGGGACGCACATATCGGTTCGAGACGAAGACGAATAGCGGAGATGTGGATGTTCCGGATGGTGATGCAGATGCTAAGTATCTGTGCAGGATTGTAACATCGAGTGGGGATGTGGATGTGGAGCAGAAGTAAGGGGTATATATGTTAGATATCATTATAGTAGAGGATAATCATGAAATCGGCGAGCTGTTTTCGGATTTCCTGCGGAAAGAAAATTATATTGTGAGCGTTGCAAAGGACGGCGAGGCTGCATTGGAGCTTTTTGAACGGTACGGAGCGAAGCTTGTGATCTTAGATCTGATGCTGCCGGGGATGGATGGCTTTGCAGTCTGTTCCAAAATCCGTGAGACATCCAATACACATATTCTGATCGTGAGTGCAAGAACGGAAAAAAACGACAAATTAAAAGGCTTGAATCTGGGTGCTGACGACTACATTGAAAAGCCTTACGATATGGATATCCTGCTTGCGAAGATCAATGGTATCTTCAAACGCAAATATGCACAGGAGGAATTGATCTCCGGAACGATCTGGCTGAATGCGGCGACACAGACGATTTATGTCGTAGATCAAAAGGTTGATTCTACAGCGAAGGAATTTGAGTTATTAAAATTGCTGATGGAAAATAAAGGCGTGACACTGAAAAAGGAATATTTGTTCCGCACAATCTGGGGCAGCGACAGTGAATCGGAGATGCAGACACTGACAGTACATATTAAGTGGCTCAGACAGAAAATAGAGAAAGATCCAAAACATCCGGAGCACATTATCACGGAATGGGGAACGGGGTATCGGTTTGAATAAATATCGTAGATTTGTAATAATTTTTTTATTGCTGGAAATCTGCCTGATAGGGATTTGCAATCTTTTCGTGGTACAAGCTCTGAAATCCAAGGATGAATATTCGTACCGGGTGGATGTGGCACGGTGTGTACAGGAGCTTGAAACAGGAATTCCTTTGGAACAGATTAAGTTGTCAGATTATCCGACACTTACACGGGTAAGCATTTTTGATGCGCAGGAAGTGTGCAACGAAGAGTACCGTGTGGAGAAAGTGCAGGGCAAGCTGTACCGGTTTTGTTACAGACGCACGGTGCAGTACGGAAGTATATGGAAACTGGATCTGGTGCTGGGCGTATTGTGGATCTGTACGGCGGTATTTCTGATACTGCTCGGAAGAAAATTGGTTCGCCCGTTTGCGTCGATGGAAGGACTTACAACAGAACTTGCAAAAGGGAATCTGTCCGTGCCAATCAAGGCAGAAAAAAGCCGTTTCTTCGGAAAATTCCTGTGGAGTCTGGATATGCTGCGGGAAAAGCTGGAGGCGGACAAGTTAAGAAGACTGGAGCTGGAGAAAGAGAAGAAGACACTCTTATTGTCGTTGTCGCACGATATACGCACACCACTTTCAGCGATTGAATTATACTCGCAGGCACTGGAGGAAAATCTGTATGAAAATGAAGAAAAAAGGCAGCAGGCGATTGGTGGGATTCGCAAAAACACAGAGACAATTAAGAAATATGTAGGCGAGATCTCGGAAGCAGCACGGGAAGATTTCCTGAAGCTGGACGTGCAGCACGGGGAGTTTTATCTGTCGCAGATGATGCAGGCGTTGAAACTCTATTACAAAGAAAAATTCGCGGATTTACATACAGACTTTAAGATGGAGTCCTTTGCAGATTGTCTGCTATATGGTGATCTGGACCGGGCTGTTGAAGTGGGACAGAATGTGCTGGAGAATGCAATCAAATATGGCGATGGAAAATATGTGCATATTTCTTTTTCTGAGGAAGAAGACCACAGCCTGATTACGATTGAAAATTCTGGGGAGGGTCTCAAAGAAGAGGAAATGCCACATATTTTTGATGCGTTTTATCGTGGAAGTAATCACGCAGGTGTCCGCGGAAGCGGATTGGGCTTATATATTTGCAAGGAACTGCTTCACAAGATGGATGGAGATATCTATGCAAAGACAACGGAAACAGGCTTTGCAGTTACGATTGTACTTAGAAAAATGTAGGTGATTCCTGCATTTTCCTTTTTTAAGGATTATTTAATAATTTCCCTGTTATGATTGAACCATAAACAAGGAAAGGGGCAGATTTATGTACTGGAATATCTTAAAGCGGGATATCAAACGGAAAAAGACGATGAATGTGATCCTGTTATTGTTCACGATTCTGGCAGCGGTTTTTGTTGCGAGTGGTCTGAATAACGTGGTCACTGTTATGAACGGAACCGATTATTTTTTTGAAAAAGCCGGGATCAAAGATTATGTGTTGTTCACGCAGAACGGGGATGGTGGCGTAGAGCAGATCCTGAAAACATCGGGATGTGTAAAGGATTACAGCATGGAAAAATGTATCTGGGGAACGAATGGTGATGTCACATATCAGGGCGAAAAATTGAAGGTAAAGAACAATACCTTGCTGATACAATCGCTGGATACGACGCAGTTTCATTATTTTCTGGAAGATAATCAGGAGTTGACGGAGGTTGCGGACGGGGAAATCTATATTACCGCCGGAAGTTTTGCAAGAAATGATATGCACGTCGGAGATATGATCCGGATTCAGATGAAAAACACAGATAAGACATTTCGCATAGCGGGCGAAATCAAAGATGCACTGTTGGGTTCTGATCTTATGGGAAATACAAGACTGCTGCTTAGCGAAAATGATTTCAAAGCATATGAATCGGACAAAACGCTGAAACCTTATCTTGGGAGAATCTTTCAGGTGGAGACGGATGATACAGGGATACTTTCATCAGAATTGACAAACGCAACGAATATATTGTTTTCTTCAGAGAGAGCTACAATCCACCTGACGTATGTTATGGATATGATTCTGGCAATGCTTGTGCTGGTGCTGAGTATCTGTCTGATCATTGTATCCTTTGTAATTTTGAAATTTGTGATTACATTTTCGATACAGGAGGAATTTCGAGAGATTGGCGTGATGAAGGCAATCGGTATTCGAAATACGAAGATACGGTGCCTGTATATTGTGAAATATCTGGCAATGGCAATCGTTGGTGGAACAGTTGGATTTTTCGTGAGCATTCCATTTGGCAATCTGCTGATTGCATCTGTCTCGAAAAAGATGGTGCTTGGCAATGAAGGTGGGTATCTCTTTAATGTAATCGGCGTGTTGGCTGTGATTGGTCTGATGGTTGGATTTGCATATCTTTGCACGGGAAAGGTCAGGAAGCTGACGCCGGTGGATGCGATACGAAACGGACAGACGGGAGAACGTTATCGCAAAAAAACGATCTATCGGTTAAGTAAAAGTCATGCGCGTACATCGTTCTATATGGCGTTGAACGATATATTGAGCGCACCGCGTCGGTTTATTACGATTGTGCTGCCATTTTTTATCTGCTCGGTATTTATGCTTGGAGTTGTGATGGTGACATCGACGATGCAGAGTAAGAGTATGATCACCTGTTTTGGAAAAGAGTCCGATGTCTATATCACCGATCCTAAAATGATGAAACGGGTTCTTGTGGATAAGGAGCAAGAGTCTGTCCTGCAGGAGAACTATCGGGCGATTGCGGATGAGTTGGAAGCTGCGGGGATGCCGGTGGATAAGGTGAGCATGGAAGTCTGGTACAAGTATGCCTGCGAAGCAAATGGAAAGCTATATTCTGTGCTGTTCCAGCAGAATACAGAGACACATACGACGGATTATACATATGAGAAAGGAACTCCACCACAAAATGCGTATGAGATTGCCATTACACCAATGATTGCCGATCAGCTTGGCGTGGAAATCGGAGATACCGTGACGATTGATTTTGGAACAGAGAAACGGGACTGTGTTGTGACAGCGTTATTTCAGACGATGAATCAGTTGGGGAAGGTTGGACGACTCCACGAAGAGGCACCGACTTCGATGGAGTATTCGACGACAATGCCGGGCTTTCAGGTTGATTTTTCAGATCATCCAGATGAAAAGGAGATTCAGACGCGTGTAAAGAAAATCAAGGAACTGTATGGAATTACCGGAGTGTTTGATGCTGCGGGATATTGTGTAGATTGCATGGGCACTGCAGATACGATGGACACGGTCTGTATGCTGCTTCTGGCGATAACTGGAATCGTTGTTGTGCTCGTGACAGTTTTGATGGAACGGTCGTTTATATCTACGGAACATGGTCAGATTGCACTTTTGAAAGCCATTGGATTTTCCAATAGAAGCATCTTCCGGTGGCATGTAATACGGTTTATGCTGGTTGCAGGACTCACAGAAATCCTTGCAGTTGTACTGACCAGACCAATTACGAAACTGTGGTGTGATCCGATCTTGGCGATGATGGGAGCGACAAACGTAGATTATTATTTCAGTCCGGTAAAGATTATTCTGATTTATCCGGGTACCGTACTTGCGATTACATGGATTGCAGTCAGCGTGACGGCATTTCATATACGCAGGATTCGTGGCACAGACATTGTAAATGTAGAGTAGGAGCACACTTGGAAAATGAAATCGGAAAGGGTATAAATTATGGCGAATATATTGGAAGTAAAAGATTTGTGCAAAACATATGTGATTGACAAACGGCAGAATAACGTTCTTCGAAATGTGAACTTTGAAGTGGAAGAGGGCGATATGGTAGCAATCATGGGACCATCTGGTTCTGGTAAGTCGACATTGCTTTATTCAGTATCAGGTATGGATGTGCCGACAAGTGGAACAGTACGTTTTGCAGGCAGGGATATTGCGAAGCTGTCACAGACGGAGCTTGCGAAGGTTCGGCTGGATGAGATGGGATTTATCTTCCAGCAGATGTATATGATGAAAAATCTGACAATATTGGATAACATTCTGCTTCCGGCAATGGAGAGTAAAAAGGATGAGAGGTCGCGTGCCGAGAAGGTTGCATTTGCGGAAGAACTGATGCGGAAACTGTCAATCATAGAGGTTGCAGACAATGATATCAATGAGGTTTCCGGGGGACAACTGCAGCGGGCGTGTATCTGCAGAAGCATGGTGAATCATCCGAAGCTTCTTTTTGCAGATGAACCGACCGGAGCATTGAACCGGGCTGCCTCAACAGAGGTTATGGATGCACTTGGGAAGTTGAATCGCGAAGGAACAACGATTATGATGGTAACGCATGATGCCAAGGTTGCATCCTGCTGCAAGAGAGTCTTATATATATTGGATGGAACAATCAAAGGGGAATACAAAGCCCCGGAGGATGAGAATTTATCTGATGCGGATCGTGAACGCAGGTTACAGAACTGGCTGCTGGATCTGGGGTGGTAGAAATGAAAGAGCAGATATCATAATGTATCTGCTCTTTTATTTGACGCACGACAAATAATATGATATTCTAACATTGAAATATTTGACGCACGACAAATAAAACGCATAAAAATGCCTATAATAATGATAACGGGGGTGATCGTTTGAACATTATACATGAGAAAAAAGATTTGACTTATCTGAACTGGTCGCATATCCGGAGTTCGAGTGGAACGGCTGGAACATTTCTGAAATCAGAATCGAATCTGGATGGAAAAAAGACGTATTATAAGCTCTCTAATTTTGATCCGGTTCGTGGGGTAGTTGGACATGAATGCGTGAATGAAATTATCGTAGATCGCCTGCTAACATTATTGGGCGTGGAGCATTTGACCTATGAATTAATCCATGCAGATGTTGAAATCGAAGGGAAGGTGTATACGACGTATGTATGTGCTTCGCAAGATTTCAAGAAGCGTGGAGAAAGCAAAATTGCGTTGGATGATTACTATACGGCGAATGCACAGAAGGGCGAGGATCGTTATGATTTTTGTAAGAGAATGGGCTGGCAGCACTATATAGACACGATGCTTGCAGTCGACTATCTGATCTTGAACCGGGATCGGCATGGGGCGAATATTGAGGTGTTGAGAAATGCAAGAGCGCATACACTTCGTATTGCGCCGTTATTTGATTATGGGTTATCGCTGCTATATTCCTGCATGACAGACGCGGATGCAGAGGCATTCGATGTACTTTCAGATAAACCCTGTCAGAATTTTATAGGCGGATATTCCTGCTATGAGAATCTGCAGTTTATAAAGGAGAAACAGGGGATATTTGCACATGCACTCGTGGAGACAGACAAGGAATTTTTGTTTGATGGGATGGATGGAATCCTGTCGAAGGTGTTTATCGATCAGATATGGAATATGATTTATGGAAGGTATCAGATATATGAGAAGTTATGAAATCGTGGATACGGAGGAGCATAGAAGTGTTGGAATCCTGCTGTATTATGAGAAGAAAAAAGACTTTATCATTGAATTACAGGAGAATTTGGATGAGTGGACAGCACCGCTTCTATTTACGAATCTGGTAAAAAATGGTATCTACACAGTTCCGCGTGATTTAAGCTTCCTGTGGGTTAAGGAGCGGATCATTCCAAGTGGGAGACAGAATATCAGCGCAATCCTGAAGAATCATAAGATGGATGCCTACGACGAAATGAAGTTTCTGGAATTGGCAAAGGCACGATGCTCGCAGGACAATCTGTGTATCAAGAAGATCGACCAGCTTCCTGCATATGTGGTAGCGCGCGCGGAGAAGCATGTTGTGGATTGTGTACCTTGTGCAGAGCATAAGGTTCTTTGCTTTTTTGTAGATGGGACTGTGAAGAAAATTGATTTGCAAGAGATCCAATCCGTCATGGGAGTGGATAAGGTTCTTCGAAATGCACCATTGTATCGATCCTGTCAGGTAGGAACCGGTGGATATTCGATCACGTTTGATGATTCCATTGACATACCTGCATGGATTCTTTATGATGAAGGCGTGACAATTCCTTTATCACAGGATGATTTTATCTGCTTTGCCAGAAATAATCTGCTGGACACGACAGAATGTTGTGAGGTTCTGGATTGTTCCAGACAGAATATCTCCTACATGGTAAAGCGTGGACAACTAGAGGAAGTCAAAGTAAATGTAAAGGGAAATCTATATCGGAAGGGCGATGTCCTGAAGAATATGTGGTAGTTTAAGATGAGTAAACAAAAGAGAAAAATATTGCAACAGGGGTTCATCAAATCCCTGCCGATTTTATGTAGTTATATTTTCTTAGGGGCGGCCTATGGCATGCTGATGGAGAATGCGGGGTTTTCGTGGATGTATTCGCTGCTTGCGAGTGTGACGGTTTATACCGGCGCGTTTCAGTTTATGCTGATTACATTTCTGTCAAGTGGCGCATCCATCGCGACGATTGCGATTTCTGCGCTTTTAATGAACAGCCGCCAGTTCTTCTATGGACTGACCTTTCTTGAAGAGTTCCGGCAGATGGGGAAGCGGAAGTGGTACATGATTCCGACGCTGACCGACGAGACCTATGCGGTCAACTGCACCTTGACGGATGAGGAATACCCGGACAAGGAAGAAAAGCATGGAATCATGTTTCTGGTTGCTGTGTTCAGCCATTGCTACTGGGCGATCGGTTCGGTGCTCGGCGGTGTGCTGGGACAGATTATTCCGTTCGATATGACCGGTATTGATTTCTGTATGACGGCACTTTTCGTGATTGTTTTTATCGATCAGTGGGAGCATGCGACGAGTCACAAGCCGGCGCTCATTGGATTAGGCGTGGCAGTTATATGTCTGTTGGTTTTCGGAAAGACTGCATTTATGCTGCCGGCACTTTTGATCGTATCGGGCATCCTGCTTGTGATGACGCGCGCGGAGAACCGTGGTGAAGAAATTATAGAGGATGCGGATTCGGGTACAGATCAATGCCCGCCCGATCATTCTGCGGACAGAGAGGCAGGGGCGGACAGATGAGTACATGGCAGATTATTGGAATTATTTTGATGAGTGCATGTATCACAGTTTTGCTGCGTGCACTTCCGTTTCTTATATTCAAGGGGAATAAGACGCTGCCGAGACCGGTGCAGATACTTGGCAGATACCTGCCGCCTGCGATTATGGCAGTGCTGATTGTGTATTGCCTGAAGGATGCGAGAGGAGATTTCCTAGGGACGGGCGTCTGGCAGCTTCTGGCAGTGGTCGTTGTGGCGGTCAGTTACAAATGGAAGTACAATACATTTTTGAGTATCCTGCTTGGAACAGTCTGTTATATGGTGCTTCTGCGGATTTTCTAGTTCGCGCATAAAAAATGGCTAAAAATCAGGGGTTGCAACCATCGGTTGACAAATTGTCCGTGCGGCTTTCTTGTGTGTAACGGAGAAAATTCGTACGATAAGAACATCAAATATGCCATGTGGATGGCAGGAGGAGGCGCTTATGATATTAGCGGATAAGATTATTAACTTGCGAAAAAAGAATGGTTGGTCTCAGGAAGAACTGGCACATAAATTAGGAGTGAGCCGGCAATCCATTTCCAAATATGAAGGGGCACAGGCAGTTCCGGATTTAGATAAAATATTGAAGCTTAGTCAGATCTTTGGTGTGACGACGGACTATCTCATTAAAGATGAGATGGAAGAGGAGATTTATACCGGGGAGGATTCTTATGAAGAAGACAAACCACAGTATAAAGTGACAATGGAAATAGCAAGTGAGTTTCTGCAGATTAGAAAAGAGGCTGCAAAAAGAATCGCATTTGCAACGTGGCTCTGCGTGATATCACCAATCTGCCTGATCGTGTTAGGGGCAGCCAGCGAAGTGGAAGCGTTTGGAATCGGAGAAGACTTTGCAGGTGGAGTTGGAATGTGTGTGATGTTCATATTGGTTGGAATTGCGGTTGCAATTTTTGTATGTACCGATATGAAACAGAAGAAATTTGAATTCTTAGAGACAAAATGCTTCGAGACAGAATATGGTGTGACAGGAATGGTCAAGGAACGCAAAGAACAGTTCCATGAGCGATATGTGCGTTACAATGTGATTGGTGTTACATTGTGTATATTTTCTATGATTCCGCTCTTTGGCGGTCTAGCTATATTCGGTGATCGGGACTTCCCGATTGTATGTATGGTAGGGATTATGCTGTTTCTGATTTCTTGTGGTGTATATTTCTTTGTGCTGGGAGGAACGCAGATGGCTGCCATGGAGAAGCTTCTGGAAGAAGGCGATTATACAAGGGCAAAAAAGAAAATCAGCGACAAGATGGGTGCATTTTCACTTGCGTATTGGCTGGGTTCAACAGCGATTTTTCTTGGTATCAGCTTTATCACGAACGATTGGAAAGATGCTTGGATCGTGTGGCCGATTGTTGGCGTATTGTATGCGGCTGTACGTGTGATCGTGGAGCATGTATGCAGTAAGGAAAAATAGCCATTGTATTGACAAATATTATTTTCTCCAGTATAATGTATAAAAATAGTAATAATTACTACTTTTGAAAGGAGAAAAGAGTTATGGCAAATAAGTACGCAGGAACACAGACAGAGAAGAATTTATTGGAGGCATTTTCGGGCGAGTCACAGGCACGAAACAAGTATACGTATTTCGCTTCCAAGGCAAAGAAGGACGGGTTCGAGCAGATCGCATCCCTGTTCCTGAAGACCGCAGACAATGAGAAAGAGCATGCAAAGATGTGGTTTAAGGAATTGAATGGAATCGGAAGCACGGCTGAGAATCTGGTTGCAGCGGCTGATGGCGAGAACTACGAGTGGACCGATATGTATGAGGGCTTTGCAAAGACGGCTGAGGAAGAAGGCTTCCCAGAACTTGCAGAGAAGTTCCGTCTCGTTGGTGCCATCGAGAAGCAGCATGAGGAACGCTATCGCGCACTTCTGCATAATGTGGAGATGCAGGAAGTATTTGCGAAGAGCGAAGTGAAGGTATGGGAGTGCAGAAACTGCGGACATATCGTAGTTGGCGAGAAGGCGCCGGAGGTTTGCCCGGTATGCGCACATCCACAGTCTTACTTTGAGGTACATGCAGAGAATTATTAAATAGAATGTGAGAAAGGGCTGTTGCTTAATTTTGAGGCAACAGCTTTTTTTATCAAAAATAGCGGTTGACTAATTCTATTTCAATACTATAATAGTTCTAAAAAGAACTAATTAAAAGAAGGAATTAAGAAATGAGACTTCAGACTCCATCCAATGTCTTTGACATGACGAAATGCCTGATGAAATTACAGGAAAAATATCTGGAAAGTGTGCGTTATGATTTTAATCTTAGCCGGATCGAGGTTATTATTCTTACGTTTCTGTACAACAATCCTTCCTATGATTCTGCACGGGATATCGTAGAATTTCGAATGTTGCAGCGGGGAAATGTGTCCGCAGCTGTAGATACTCTGGAGAAAAAAGGATATTTGACCCGACACGCAGATCCGGATGATAAGCGGATCATACACCTGAAACTCACAGAACAGACAGACGATATTGTATGTGCCATTGAGGAAAAACAGGAGGCGCTTGTATCGTGTATCTTTGCAGGATTTTCGGAGGAGGAAAAGATGAATTTTGCAGAGTACAATGAGCGATTGTATCAAAATGTAATGTCACATTTGAAATAGTGGAAATGATATCGAGTATAATACTAGAAATGAGGAAAAAGAAATGAAACAACAAAATGAAAACATGTCCGCACAATCCGACCGAGATTTCTTAGCAAAAGAGCCGATCGGCAAGCTGCTTGCGAAGCTGGCACTGCCAACCGTTGCGGCGCAGATGATCAACATGCTTTATAACATTGTTGACCGTATCTATATTGGGCATATCCCGGATACGGGGGCGCTGGCATTGACTGGCGTGGGTGTCTGTATGCCGCTCATCATGATTATAACTGCCTTTGCAGCGTTGGTTGGAAATGGCGGTGCGCCGCGGGCAACGATCTTCATGGGTAAAAATAAGAAAGATGACGCGGAGAAGATACTTGCCAATTGTTTCACAATGCAGATTCTCCTGTCAATCGTTTTGACGGTAGTATTGCTGATCTGGAATCGGGATTTCCTGCTCGCTTTTGGAGCAAGTGCCAATACGATCGAGTACGCGACATCATATATGAATATCTATGCACTCGGAACAATCTTCGTACAGCTTACCCTTGGCATGAATGCATTTATCACAGCGCAGGGCTTTGCGAAGGAAGGCATGCTGTCGGTTCTGATCGGCGCGGTCGTAAATATCATTTTAGATCCGATCTTTATCTTTGGACTGGATATGGGCGTCCGGGGTGCTGCGCTTGCAACGATTATTTCACAGGGCTGTTCGTGTGCGTGGGTGTTAAGCTTCCTGTTCGGAAAGCGAACTACACTTCACATCCGTGTGAAAAATATGGGATTGAAGGCAGCGTATATTCTTCCCTGCATGGCACTTGGTTCTGCCGTCTTTATCATGCAGGGCAGCGAGAGTATTATCTCGGTGTGCTTTAATTCCTCTCTCCTGAAATATGGTGGTGACATCGCAGTCGGCGCGATGACGATTCTGACGAGCGTGATGCAGTTTGCCATGTTGCCGCTGCAGGGCGTGGGACAGGGTGCACAGCCGATCATCAGCTATAATTATGGAGCGAAAAATGCATCCAGAGTCCGGGCGGCGTTCAAGCTTCTGCTCAAAGTCAGCCTGATCTATTCCGTGACGCTCTGGCTCTGCATCATGTGCTTCCCGAAAGCATTTGCAACGATCTTCACGACAGATGCAGCCTTGATCGCATTTACGAAAGATGCGCTCCGGTATTATCTGGCGGTTATGTTCCTGTTCGGAATCCAGATTGCCTGTCAGATGACATTCAATGCACTTGGAAATGCACCGGCATCGATCATTGTTGCAATCATGCGGAAATTCGTGTTGTTGATTCCGCTCATTTTCATCCTGCCGCATATCATTACGTTGGACAAGACGATGGCAGTTTATCTGGCGGAACCGATCGCGGACGTGCTTGCAGTGACATTTACATCGATCCTATTTTCGTTCCAGTTCAAGAAGGCATTGCGAGAGATGGAAAAATAAGATTGACAGATCGGCAATACGGGCGTATAGTAACATACATAAAAAGGGAATGAGGTTCTCCCTCGGGTAACCGGAACTGCTTATTAAGCTGATGACTTCTACGATATTGATCGCAGAAGGTGTCAGCTTTTTTTGAGCTTACGAACTTTCTGTGAGGAGGAACCGCTATGAACGAAGTTCATACTTAAAATCGGTTCCGACGATCTGCCGCCGAACGAATGTGAGGGGGCGTTACAAGTTATCCTAAGGAGGAAAATATGTTAACATCACTTGCACTTATCTTTCTGGTTGGACTTGCCATGTCCGCCATCTGTAAGCAGATCCGTCTGCCGGGCATTATCGGCATGCTGGCGACAGGAATCGTACTCGGTCCCTATGTGCTGGATCTGTTGTCCCCATCGATACTTGGAATCTCCGCGGATCTGCGGAAATTGGCACTTGTCATCATCCTGCTCAAGGCGGGACTGTCGCTGAATTTGTCGGATCTGAAAAAGGTCGGACGCCCGGCAATCCTGATGTCGTTTGTACCGGCATCGTTTGAGATCTGCGGGTATATCCTGTTTGCACCGATGATTCTTGATGTGACATGTGTGGAGGCAGCAGTTATGGGAGCCGTCATGGGTGCGGTTTCTCCAGCCGTCGTTGTACCGCGTATGGTGAAACTCATGGAGGAAGGCTATGGAACGAAGAAAGGAATCCCGCAGATGATACTGGCGGGGGCATCTTGCGATGATATCTTCGTGATCGTGTTATTTACAACATTTCTGCAGATGGCACAGGGAGGACATGCGAATGCGAAGGATTTTATCAATATTCCAATCTCAATCGTGTTGGGAATCATACTTGGTTGTATCGTTGGCTATCTGATGTACCAGTTCTTCGAGCTTGCATATAAGAAGAATCACTGCGTGCGTAACTCGACGAAGCTGATCGTGATCCTGGGTATGTCATGTCTGCTGCTTGCGATCGAGGAGTGGGTATCTGCATATGTGGCAGTGTCCGGACTTCTGGCAGTTGTCAGCATGGCGTGTATGCTCAAGGTGAAGAGCACGACATTTGTATCCAAGCGGTTGTCAGAGAAATTCGGTAAGCTTTGGATTGCCGCAGAAGTAATCCTGTTCGTGCTGGTTGGTGCCGCGGTCGATATCCGGTATATGGCGAAGGCTGGGGCAATGGCATTATTGATGATCGGGGTAGCATTGCTGTTTCGTGCGGTTGGTGTCTGTATCTGCATGCTTGGCACGAAGCTTACATGGAAGGAACGGTTATTCTGTATTATCGCGTATCTTCCGAAGGCTACCGTGCAGGCGGCAATTGGCTCTGTGCCTCTGGCAGCCGGACTTTCCTGTGGCACGCTCGTGCTTTCCGTTGCGGTCATGGCAATCGTGATCACAGCACCGATTGGTGCACTTGGTATCGACAGTACATATAAACATTTACTGGAAAAAGAATAAACATGGTTTATAAGAATTCTGATTAACGAATGTCATCAGGTCATACGAGATAATAAGAAGGTCGTAATTTGGGAGGAATATCAGGAAGAAGGCCGGGAAGCGGAATAAGAAAACGCTGTATATAGGAAATATTGACAAGTCCCGCCAAAGTGCTTACACTAGTAATGAGAAAATTAAATAGAAAGAAGTGTATTTATGACAGAAGAGAAAAGAAAGACTAGCAGAGAGCAGCACTTGGCGGTACGACTTGTCGTATATTTCATTGGGTTATTTATCATGACACTCGGCGTATCCATGTCGGTGAAATCCAATCTGGGTGTATCCCCGGTCAGCTCCATTCCCTACACCATCACTTGTATCTTTGGTTTGGAAATGGGTAAAGCGACCATCATATTTCATGTATTTTTAGTAATTCTGCAAATCCTTATTCTGCGAAAAGATTTTCAATGGAAGAATTTGTTACAGGTTGTGGTTGGCGTTGTATTCGGATATTTTACAACATTTTCCAACCATTTATTTACATATTTGCCAGTACCACCGAATCTGGCAATTCGTCTCGTAATGATGCTTGGCAGTACAATTTTGATTGCAGCGGGTATCTTCTTTTACCTGCCGGCAGACATTATACCGCTGGCTGGTGAGGGAGCCATGAAAGCAATTTCTGACAAGACAGGAATCGTATTCAGTCGTGTCAAGATTGGCTTTGATGTGACGATGGTTGTGATTTCCTTGATATCCTGTCTGGCTGTTCTGCACAAGCTTGGCTCCGTCGGTATCGGAACCGTGATTGCAGCAATTTTAGTCGGCGTGAACCTTGGCATCATTACGAAGTTGTTCGGAAAACAACGTGACCGCCTGCTCCATCGTGACACCGGCCTGCATCTGGATTAGTAAGATTAAAAATAAATAAAAATCAAAATATTAAAAATTCAACTTTCAAAAAATAAATAAAAATTCAGAAATAAAAATAAAAAAAGAAATCAAAGGAGGAGCGTTGACACGCTTCTTTTTCTTGTTGTACTCTGTATACAGTACACGAAAACGAAAGCATGGATTGAAGGAGGTAACGATTATGTCAGCAACAAAATGTGCAACGGATGATGTATCTGAATTGTTCCCAGCGGTAGCAACTCCGCCGTTTGAGGATCTCACATGTCTGGAGAATTACTGGGGAAGAAAATGGGGACAGAACTGTGAAACCGGAACTCTGCATATGGTTATGCTGCACCGACCGGATGTGGAGTTAAATACGATTGATCCAAGTAAATACAACGAAGAATATAATGCAATCATAGGCGATAACAAGGAGTATTACTGGATTGGAAAAGAGAAGCCGGATATTGCGAAGGCGGCAGCCCAGCATGATGCATATGCACAAATCTTAAAGGATAATGGTGTGGAGATTGTCTATACAAACAAGAATAACAAGCCAAACCTGACAAAGACGATCAATTGCTGTGATGTCGGAATCACAGTTCCGGGTGGCATGATCGTATGTCGAAATGCCCCATATATGCGAAAAGGCGAGGCATGTGTTGCGACGAAGACACTGGGGGCGATTGGAATGCCGATTCTCCGTACAATGAATGGCACGGGTGTTGCGGAAGGCGGAAATTGTCTGTTCTTAGATGATAAGCATGTCTGCATTGGGCTTTCCACGCGAACCAATCTGGAGGGAATCCGCCAGGTACGGGAGATTTTAAATCCGATGGGAATTGAGCTGATTGTGATTCCTTGTCCGGGTTATATGCTTCATATCGATGGTATGTTTGCTATGATCGATCACCGGGAAGCATTGGTCGATGTGGATATTACTCCATATTTTGTGTTGGAGAAGATGAAAGAACTTGGAATCAATATTATTAAGAAAGATCCAAGAGACGATGTATTTGTAATCAATTGTGTACCACTTGGCAATAAGAAGATTGTCATGCAGAAGACCGCACATTCGGAGTACACGAAAGAGATTCTGCGTAAGAGAGGATACACGCTGTTTGAGGTTGAATACGATGAGGCAGGAAAGGCAGGCGGCGGCTTACATTGTGCAACACTGCCGTTAATTCGTGATTATGTAGATTTCTCAAGTTTGTAAAAAAGAAGGGATGCTATATGCCGAAGATAGTTGTTTGTGATATGACATATGAGGAAGCAGAATTTGAGAAGATATGTGCACTGTTTCGGAAGATGCTGCCCGAATCTGAAATCCGGCATTATGTACCAGATGAAAATTATGTACAGGAACTGGCTGATGCAGAATATATTCTTACCTCTTATATTCCGTTTGGAAAAAAATATTTTGCGGCAGCAAAACAATTACAGGCAATCTCTGTGACTGGAACGGGGTATACCAATATTGACTGTGCAGCAGCAAAAAAATATAAGGTAGCTGTGTATCATGTGTGTGACTATTGTACGCAGGAGGTGTCGATTCATGCGGTAGCGATGATGTTAGCACTTATGCGGGGACTGAAAAAACAGGATCATCATATCAATCGTTCCCTGAAATGGGACTATACATATGCAAGTGTAACTGTCCCATATGGAAAGAATGTTGTAATCTATGGATTTGGAAAGATTGCGAAACAGACGGCTGCAACTCTGACAGCTTTTGGAATGCATGTATATGTTGTATCAAGGCATGCGGGGATTGAGGCGGTCAGACGGCATGGCGCAGAAAAAATAGAGCCGGAGGATGTGGCTGCGGTGGCAGACGTTATAATCAATCATCAGAGTGCAGATGGATTGCCCGTGCATTATTTTGATGAGGCCTGGTTTTACAGTCTGAAGAGACGTCCATTGTTCATCAATGTAGGACGGGGAATTTCAGTAGATGAGAATGCACTTTGTGATGCTTTGGATGCCGGCCTTGTGTCAGGTGCGGGTATAGATGTGTTGGAGAATGAGAACCCAGACTTGAAGAATTGTAAATTATTACATCGTGGAAATGTGATTCTGACACCACACAGTGCATTTTATTCGGAACGCTCCATGAACGAATTGCGGACGCAGGCATGTATGAATCTGGTCAATCATATGCGTGGAGAACCGGATTATGCGGGGAATCGTGTTGTGTGAATGCAGGTTACCACGGAATAGGGGATGATGAAATATGTTATTGCTACAACAGATGCTGGTACTTTTTTTTTATATGGGAATCGGCTTTGTCTGCGGAAAAAAGAATATTATAACCGATGATGTCGCAAAGACCTTTTCATGGATTGTCGTAAATATTGCGAATACTGCGCTGATTTTATCGGCAGGTGTTTCCGATACAAAAACGGTGACAGGAAAGGCATTGGCGACTACGTTTGTTGTGGCAATTGGTGTCTTTTTCTTTCTGATTTTGTTAGGATATCTGCTTGTGCCATTATTACGGGTTCCGGCTGCGGATAAAAGTGTGTTCCGTGTTATGACAATTTTCTCCAATATTGGATTTATGGGGTTTCCTGTCATATCCGCGGTATATGGAGAGGAGGCGCTGCTTTATGCATCCATATTTTTATTCCCCTATAATATTTTGATTTATACATATGGCATCTGTGCAATGAAGAAGGAAAATGACGGCAGCGGGAAAATGCAGTGGAAGAAGATCTGTAATGCAGGTGTGATTGCAGGCATTATTTCACTCATTTGTTATCTGGCAGATGTGCAGGTATCCGCCTTTGTACAGACCGCCGTCAGTGGATTAAGTGGTCTTACCGCTCCACTCAGTATGATCGTGATCGGACAGTCTATGGTTCACCTGCAGATCATGGATTTGATTACAGATGTCCGGTTATTGATATTTTCAATCATAAAGTTAATTTTGATACCAGTCTGTGGCATATTGCTGCTTCGGATATGGATCAGGGATTCGATGCTGCTGGGGGTATGCCTGATCATGTTTGCAACTCCGGTTGGAAGTATGACAGCGATGCTTGCGCAGCAATATGACGGAGATTATATGCTGGCGTCGAAAGGTGTATCCCTGACAACGATTTTGTCCGTGCTGACAATCCCGCTGGTATCAGAAATTGTAATGTAAAAAGAAAAAAGGAGTGATGGCTATGGCAACATTACAGGAATACATGGATCAAAGTACAATTCCGAACATGTTTGAATCGGAGGTGTTTTCTGAAGTCTGGGGTACGGATTTTGGTGTAGACAACTCGGTAGGAAAAATCCGGAAGATGTTAGTACACAGACCGGGCGTTGAAATTGAACAGCTAAAGGATGGCGTTTTCGAGGAAGAGGCAGGCGCAAGAATCCTGCGGGGAAATGGAAGAATCCGAAATTATTTTAAGGATACGGAGCTTCCGGATCTTGGGAAAATGCAGTATCAGCATGATGCGATGACACAGATATTAAAAGAGGAAGGCATAGAGCTTGTCAATCTGGAGGATGAAAGTCATTATTGGACAAATCTGTTATTTGCGCGGGATGTTGCCCTGATGGTTCCAAAGGGAGCAATCCTGACACGCTTTGCCATGTATTTTCATGCAGGTGATCCATTTGTGACACAGAAGATGCTGGCAGAACAGAAGATTCCAATTCTTGGAACGATTCAGGGAGCAGGTAGTATAGAGGGAGGATCATTTTCTATGCTTGATCCCAAGACTGCGATTGTCGGGCGTTCCGTCCGTATCAATGATGCGGGAATCGGGCAGCTTCGTGCGCTGCTTTCTTATCAGGGAATTGAATTGATCGTTGTTGATCTTCCGGCGTATTATATCCATCTGGATGAAGCGTTTCTTCCTGTGGATAAGGATAAGATTCTGGTCAGCACATTTATATTGCCACACTGGTTCCTGAAGATGCTGAAGGAGCGGGGCTATACATTGATCGAGACAGACATGGATGACCCGAAGCTTACGAATAACTGTATCGCTTTGAAACCAGGTAAGGTATTGTTCTCAGAGGCCGGTGTGCGGACACGTAAGAATCTGGAGAAAGCCGGTGTGGAAGTACTCACTGTGGATATCACAGAAATCAATAAAATGGGTGGTGGTATTCACTGCTCTACATTGCCACTGAAAAGAGACAGTCTTGTGTAATGCAGGATAGATGTTAATACAAAGGAGGTACAAATCTATGATTGATCAGACACAGCGCGCATGGTGCCATGCAGTATCCCATATGTTTCCGTCGGAGGCAGAGCCTTGCTTTGAGACGCCGGATCTTCTGGAGAAATATTGGGCAGGAAGAAAATGGGGAATGAACAGTGAGATGGGGCAACTTCGTATGGTTATGCTGCATCGCCCGGACGAGGAGATCAATACGATTGATGAAAGCAAGTATGATCCTTCGTTAAATGCTATTATTGATGTAGAAAAAGGATATTATTATGGTGGTAAGACAAAGCCGGATCTTGCCAAAATGCAGGCAGAGCATGATGCATATGCAGATGTGCTTCGTAAGAATGGTGTAGAAGTCATCTATAATAACAAATTTACAAACCCTGGTCTGGTAAACTGCATCAATACAAGAGATATTGGTACAGCAATTCCGGGCGGTATTATCATTGGCAGAGGTTCAAACCATATGCGCCGGGGCGAGGAGCTTGCAGCTACGCGGACGCTGGCAGAAATCGGTATGCCAATCTTAAAGACGATTCATGGAACAGGAACCTTTGAGGGCGGAAACTTCATGTTCTTAGATCCAAAGCATGCAATGTGTGGATATTCGACAAGAACAAATCTGGAAGGCTTACGGCAGTTAAGGGAAACGCTTGCGGATATTGGCATTGAATTATTTATTGTACAGGTACCGGGACATGACCTGCATATTGATGGCATGATCACGATGATTGACTATGATCTGGCACTTGTGGATCTGCGTACAGTACCGTTTGCATTGCTGGAGAAGCTGAAGGAACTTGGAATCCGTTATATTGAAAAGGCACCGGACGAGCGTACAACCGCCATCAATCTGGTTCCAATCTGTGCAAAGAAAGTAGTTATGATTAAGGGATTTGGGAAGACTGCTGACATTTTGTACAAGAATGGAATTGATGTTATCGAGGTGGAATATGAGGAGTGTATGAAGAAAGGGGGTGGACTGCACTGCGGTACACAGGCATTGATTCGTGATTTTGTATAGCGTGTGATTCAAAAGGCTCTACCCATTTTGGGTAGAGCTTTTTTGTGTTTGCGCGCCATGGGCGCGCTCTAACGGGTGAAAGTCCCGAACACGCCCAGATAGTGGGAAGTGTATAGCCGAACAGCAAGGGTGTCCATCGTGAGGTGGAATCTGAAGGAAGCTGTAAGCAAATCTCTGGTCCGACGAACAAAAATCACATATAAGGCTAGCGTTGCAACTCCTTCAATCACGCTCGTTTTGTTGCTGCTGCTTCTCAAGGTTTTGCATAGCTCATCATTGTTTTTTTTGAATTGTGTGTAGGAGAGAGAGGTTATCATCCAGCCGCATCCTGGTCATACCACGTTCCGCTGCACACATGACAAAATGATTATGAATGTGTCCTTTATCTGTATGCGTGGCACAGATAAAAGAGTATTTTCCACCAAATGTTTTTTCCATGAATTTCATTCCAAGTTCATGTACTTTCTTCGGTGTAACCTCATCTGTAGGAGCAAATGATTGAATAAAATGGTAGGCTAACACACCCTCACTTTTCCTATTTTGTATTTTGTTGGTCAAAGCCATTTTGAAGCAAAGCTCAATATTTGATTCCGTACAGCCATCGTAAGACACAAGGAGCCTTTCATTTGTTTTATCCGGATTTCGCACATAGTCAATTGCGGCATTTGGATTAACCTTTACTTTTATGATTTTTGCAATCGCCATTTATATCACCTGCCCGGTTTTCATTCTCCTTGAATTTTATGATTTTCATATTTTCTTTAGTTGCTGTCTTAACGATTTCCTGAACTTCCGACATTTGTTTTTGGAGCATTTTCATCTGATATGGTGTGACGGAATATGTCTCATTCACGACAGCTGCAATCTGGTTGATGTTGTTCCCTACACGGGAGATCTGTGTTGAAAATTCGTAAAAGCTGGACATGTCAAATCGGTAACAATGACCGGAATGGATATAGGCACGGAGCACCTGTGAGATAGAAGAGTATTTCAAAAAGTCTCGCTGCATCAGGAGCATGTGATACTCTTCTTCGGATATTCTAAGATGTATTTCTTTTGTTTTTTCGTTCATTTTCTTTTATGTCCTTTCACATGATTTAGGGGTTTGGGGATATTCCCCAAGTTTGTCAACCTGCCCTTTGGGAGAGGAAAAATCCTTTTCTCAAAGGGCTTTTTCTATTTATACGGATATTCGCAAGCTACAAGATAAAGCCAAGAAAGTATATAAGGCTACGCATTAAAAAAGGAATCTGTGCTACAGATTCCTTAAATAAGGGGAAAACCCTGACAAAGAATGGAGTTCCAGTTGCTTTTCTGATATAGAAATCGTACAACAATTACCATTTGCTTTTCTTTATCAATAGTGTAAAAGGCAAGGTAATTATTGACTATAATAAAACGAATTTCCCAACTCGCCAGAACGGGGTCATCTACAAGACGATGCTTTTCGGGCATATCCGAGAGAGAGTTGATTTGTTTTGTAGCTGCATCAAGCAGATGTTCGGCAGCGGTGGGGTTCTTCAGTGTAAATTCGATGTAGTCAGCGGCACGCAGGATATCACGTTCGGCGGTGACTGTGATGTGAATGCTATAACTCATCTGCGACGTTTGCTCCGAATATCAGCCATTGCTTCAGAGAATGGTCGGATGTCGCCAGAAGCAATATCATCCATCCCCTCTTTAATCTGGCTATATAATTCAAAGCGACTGGTTAATTCTTCGTAGGCTTCAATGCTCATAACGGCAAGGTCGCCTTTTCCGTTCTTCGTAATAAAAACTGGTTCGGGATAATTGTGACAAAATGTTGAGATTTCGTTGTAGTTATTCCTTAAATCAGCACTTGATTTGATTACTGGCATAATGAACACCTCCTTGTTCGATAACAAAATTATACACAAATTTTGTTATATAGTCAATGAGGATGTGAGAATATTATATGTCAGTTTTTGTAATTGTATTCGATTGACTTCCTTTGGGGAGCAATCCGTGCACCTGCCGGGTTGCTCCCGGTGTGGTGCGTAAATCAATAAGGAAAGGGAAATAGATTTTGCCGTAAATTCAGGTGGAAAACGAACCTATATCCAGTCAGCATATGCAATGCTTACTGATGAAAA
>DJEI01000069.1:0-7899 GCA_002431865.1 Lachnospiraceae bacterium UBA5902 | reverse complement strand
AAAGATATTGGAAGGCGTTGGTATGATGATGACTGGGCTGAAGGTTCTCAAATGAGCATTCAGCCCTTGCTATATATATCGTGATGTGGAAAAAGCGTCATTTGTCCACAATCCATAATAAAATAAAGTTATCCTGCATAATTACTTAGTTTAGAAAATTGTATGGTAAATACTAAAAAGATATACTGTGTGTATAACTATACCGAAAAGGAATGATGGCATATGGATCTAAGAGATATGACGTATTTTTTACAGATAGCGGAGTATGAGAACATATCGAAGGCGGCTGAGGAGCTGCATATTTCGCAGCCGCCGCTCAGCAGGCAGCTCAGAAAGCTGGAGGAGGAACTGGGTGTGGAATTGTTTACAAGGGATAACGGCAGACTGCAGCTCACGGAGGCTGGACATTTTTTTAGGGAGAGGGCGCAGGAGGTCATATCGTTGGTGGATAAGACCAGAAACCAGATGGCAGAGAGATATAATGGAGCCGGGGGCAAGATAAGGATAGGGACCATAGAGACTTTAAGTGCAGAGAAACTTCCCAAATGGGTGGCAGGATTTCATGAGCTCTACCCCGATGTGACATATCAGATAGTAAATAACAATTCTGAGGAGATCATTCGGATGGTGGACAAGGGACTGCTTGATATTGGAATTGTGAGAGAGCCTGTAAACAGCCAGCATTATGAGAGGATAAGGCTTCAGGAGGATTCGTGGATAGCATATATACCGAACAGAAATCCTCTGTCACAGAAGAACAGGACAACGATAGAGATAGAACTTGCGGATCTAAGGAACGAGCCGCTTATACTGCCGTCAAGGGGAATACATGAGAAACAGATAAAGACGTGGTTTGAGATGATAGGTGCCGAGCCCAAGGTGGTGTGTTGGTATTCATCTCTGGTAAATGGTATGTCCCTTGTCAAAAATGGCATAGGAACAATGCTTTGTCCAAAGTCGGCGCAGTCGATATTGGATTATAGTTGTGCGGTGGTGCGGGAGATTGTGAATCCGACCATGACTACAGGATCGGTAATCGTGTGGAAGAACTTCCACAATCTGTCGGAGTCAGCAAGGAAATTTATAGATTACGTGAAATCGAAAGAGGTAAAAGAATAGATAATATACCTTTAAGGTATATAAAAATGGAATGTATACCTTTCAGGGTATGTAAAAGTGAAAGAATGTGATTTGACAATGCATATTGATGCTGATATTATGCACCCATCGAAAACGAAATGCAGTTGATCAGGCAAAGAAGCCACTCTTTAGGGAGAAGAAGCTCCATTTCTTTATATCTGGCAGCCGTTTTAGTTGAACAAAGGCAGGAGGGAAGAATATGCATGATATGAGACGATATGTGACAGATCAGATCAGGTGGATACAGCAAATGACCTATGAAGATATACCAGATGAAGTCAAGACGAGGGCAAGATGGATACTCCTGGATTCTGTGGGATGTATAGTAAATGGAATGTCGGGAGACAGACTTCCATCAGATATATATGAGGCTGTACTTAAAAGTTCAGCGGCGATGGTATCGACAGAGCTTTATGAGGGAAACAGATTTTCGATAGGGCATCCGGCATGCCACATAGTTCCATTACTCCTGGTTGAGGCAGGAGAGAGAGCTGATCTTACATATAAAGATGCTTTAAGGATTTTAATTTGTGCATATGAGCTTGCATCAAGGTGGGGGCGTTCAGTGAGATTTACAAATGATATGTTGGGACACGGAACCATCATGAATGCAGGAGCTGCGGTTGTGGAAGGTCTTGTGGCAGATATGCCCGAGGAAGAATTTGTCGATTACCTTATGACATGCGAAACGCTCCCAGAGGTATCGACATGGCAGTCGGTATTTGAGGGAAGTGCAATACATGACTATTATCCGGGAATAGCGGCGGTAAATGCCAAGAATGCATTTTACATGTCAAATAATAATGTGAAGTGTAGCGAAAAGCTCATAAGAAGCGTGTACGGGAAGATAATAGGAACAAAGGTTATAGAGAACAACCTGGCTGATGACGAAGGTATAGGCTGGTATATGGTGAAGAATTATTTCAAGGTACATTCGGGGTGTAGATTCATCCATCCATTTGCGGATGTGGTAGAGCAGCTGATGAAGGAGGGGCTGACCAGGGAAGATGTAAAAGAGATACAGATATCTACATATAAGAAAGCAGCGATGATTTCAGAACAGTATGTGACAAATGCTCTGGCGGCGAAATTTTCCACACCGGTATCGCTGGCGATCCTGTTGTCTGAGGGACGTTTGTATCCCGAAGATATAGATAGGGCGCTGCAGAAAGGAGACATTCAGGAGCTGGCATCTAAAATCTACCTCACGGAAGATGACAGATACAACGAGATGCTTCCGGATGTCCGGGGCGGAATGGTGAGAGTTGTAAAAAATGATGGTCAGGTGATAGAGCGGGAGGTGTTTCATGCACATGGAGATTTTGATGATCCGGCTGGATATACAGAGAGACAGCTCATGGACAAATTCCGGAGTGTGACAGAGAGGTGCTTAAGCACAGCGCAGCAGGAAGAGATGATAGAAAGAATATTGAGGGGCAGTGATGAACTTAAAGTGCAGGAGATTTTTAGGACATATTTTGAATGTGTCAGATAGGAGGAGATTATGAGCAAGACAGAGTTTCTGTTTTTGTCGGAGGGCGACCTTATCAAGGCGGGAGTGCTGAACGCCTCGGAATGTATAGATACGTGCGAAGAGGTTTTTGGCATATTGAGTGATGGAGATTATCTTATGGGTGGCCTGAATCACAATGAACATGGGCTTTCCATCGTGTTCCCAAAGGAGACACGATTTAAGGGGATGCCGGTGGCCGGACCGGAGAGGAGATTTATAGCGATGCCGGCATATCTGGGTGGTAATTTTCATGTGTGCGGAGAAAAATGGTATGGATCAAATGTAGAAAATCCGGGACTCAGGGGACTTCCGAGATCGGTACTTATGATAACCCTGAATGATCCGGAGAGCTGTGAACCGATTTCGTATATGTCGGGAAACCTGATAAGTTCCATGAGAACGGGCTGTATCCCAGGGGTGTTCCTCAGATATTTCGGAAATGAGGATGCAAAGACAGCGGCACTCATCGGAACAGGACCGGTGCAGAGGGCGACGGTGCTTGCTATACACTCGACTCTGCCTAGAATACAGAAGATTTACTGCAATGCGGCACATATAGAGCATGCCGAGAAATTTGCAGAGTGGGTAAAACAGGAGACCGGCATTGATGCTGAGGCTGCTCTATCCATGGAGGAATGCATAGTTGCGGGAGATGTGGTGAGCATAGCGGCTTCACCGAAGGATCCCCTCTATATAAAGAATGAATGGATAAGGGACGGCGCATGTGTGCTGTTGACATCTCCGATTGAGGCGGATGATGATTTTTGGCTGAAAAATGATCTGTGCTTTGACAACACAAAAATGCACATGGCTTACTACGACGAGGCACGGGGAGTTGGAAGCATACTTAAGGCGAACAACGGCTGGGGAAAAATGTACAAGCTTATGGAGAATGGTATTCTGACAGATCTCCATTCCCAGATAAGTATGGGGGATGTGGTCAGAGGAAAGGCTGATAGAAGGACAGGACATGACAGAAAAGAGATATTTGTGACAAGCGGGCAGGTGCTGTTTGATCTTGCATGGGGATACAGGCTTTATCAGAAGGCACTTAGTGCAGGCGAGGGAACCAGATTGAAGATATGGGATGACCCATGTTGGAAATAATAAACAGAAGAAAGAGAGGCGTATGTATTATGAAGAAAAAAATTTTTAAAGCGGCAGCGGTTAACATGGATTGTGAACTTGGAAATGTGAAAGAAAATCTTAAGAAGATGGCGGACTTTTGTAAGGAGGCATCGGCAAATGGAGCACTTGCTATATGTTTCCCTGAGCTGGCAACGACAGGATACAGCCCGACAATACTCGGGGAGAAATATTACGAGATATCAGAGCCGATACCGGGACCTTCAACCAACTATCTGTGCAAGGTGGCAAAGGCAACAGGACTTTATATCGTGACAGGAATCTCAGAAAAGAGCAGTGTGCCGGGAAGACTTTACAACTCACAGATAGCGATATCACCTGAGGGCAAGATCGTCAGTGTTTACCGCAAGATACATGTATGGGGGCTAGAAAAGCTCACATGGAGAGAGAGTATAACCTGCGAATATGGAACATTTGATATGCCGATGTGCAAGGCTGGTCACATGATATGTTATGACACTTCATTTCCGGAGACAGCCAGGGTATTGTCGCTCATGGGCAGCAATGTGATATTTGACTCAGCAGCATGGAGAAATCTTGAGGCTGATATATGGGAACTCAACACAAGGGCTCGTGCCGTGGAAAATCATGTTTTCATGGTCTGCTCAAACAGATGTGGTGTGGAGGGTGATTCCACTCTCAACGGTGAGAGCAGGATCATAGGACCTAGAGGAAATGTACTTGCTGCAGCGGGACATGAGGAGGAAATCATCTATGCAGACATAGATATTGATTCCTGTATCAAGGATAATGCGATGATGCTCTCATATATGAAGGACAGAAGACCAGAGGCATATTCACTTATATCTGATACAAGAAATTTTTAGTCAGAAAGTCAGATGTTTCTGAGAAAGCTTTGAAAGGGTGAATGCATATGGCAAATGATACTTATATAGTGACGATCCAGAGACAGTTTGGAAGTCTTGGACGTCCGATAGCAAAGAGGTTATCTGAGATCCTGCAGATTGAATATTATGACAGAGATATCGTGGAGCTTGCCAGCAGAGAGATGAACAAGTCCAGAGAGGAACTCTCGGATTATGATGAGAAAGCCTACTCCAAGATGAAGTATCCGATGGGCATAGGAACTCCCAAGATGCAGAATTATCTGTTCAGCGTTCAGCAGTGCATAATTTCGGAGATCGCGACGTATGACAAGTCGTGCATCATAGTTGGTAGATGCTCTGATTATATACTGAGGCATTTGAAAAACACGATCAATATATTTATATATGCCCCATACGAAAAACGGCTGAAGAACTGCATAGAGGTTCTTGGCATGAATGAAAATGAGGCGAAGGATATGATCTCAAATGTTGACAAGGCAAGGGATAATTATCACCAGTATTATACCGGGATGCCTGCGGCAACCATAAATGGCAGGCAGATAATGATAGATTCCAGTTTCGTCGGCGTTGAGAATACAGCTGAGATGCTGGCAGACATGATAAAGAAGAGAACTGCGATGGGATTTGAAGAATAGTGCAATAACGGGAGGTGGTAACCATGGAAGGCGCACTGGATACCGACAGAAAAAAGGCAATTGAGATAAAAGGTCTCGGCAAGAAATATGAAAGTTTCAACGATGGAGAAAGTCAGTATGTTTTGCGGGATATCAATATAGACGTCATGGAAAATGAATTTGTGTGTGTGCTCGGACCATCCGGCTGCGGAAAGTCGACACTGCTAAATCTGATATCCGGTTATATCAAACCTTCTGATGGTGAAATAGATATTTTCGGTGAAAAGGTCACGAAGGCAAGCGGCAGAGCGGGTATGGTATTCCAGGAACACGCCCTCATGCCGTGGCTCACGGTCGAGAAAAATATCATGATGGGACCCAAGTTACATCACAAGTGCAGGGAAGAATGTGAAAAGATAGCAAAGAAATATATAGATATGGTCGGACTCAGCGGTATGGAAGATTACTATCCGAGACAGCTGTCAGGTGGAATGGCACAGAGAGTTGGAATCGCGAGAGCTCTGGCAAATGAGCCTAAGATAATCCTTATGGATGAGCCACTTGGAGCACTGGATGCCATGACCAGAGAAAATATGAGAAGGGAACTCCTGAATATATTTCAGAAGACCCAGATCACCATATTCTTTATCACTCACTCCGTGCAGGAGGCTGTGTATCTCGCAGACAGGGTGATCGTGTTGAAGAATGCAGCAGTTGACTGTGATGTAAAGATTGAACTGGACAGGCCAAGAGATATGAAGTCCGCGGATTTTACAAAATATATTGAATATTTTGAAAAGCGGCTGGGTGACATACCTCTGACGAGTGATTGAGGTGACAGATATGAAGAAAAAGAAGAGAAATAAAAAAGAGCTTATATTGAGTATCATATCACTGATCCTGTTTTTTGCGATATGGCAGTTAGTTACACAGATGAATCAGACACATGAATGGTTCAATCCGAAATTCCTTCCGTCTCCCACGGATATCATCAAGAAGGCGGTGGAATATGCCGGAGATGGCACGCTGTGGCTGCACACTTCCGTGTCGATCAGGAGAATACTGCTGGGATTTCTGATAGGTGGAGTTCTGGCGATAACAGTTGGAATAATATTTGCAAATCAGAAACTTGTGGAGGCGTGGTTTTCACCTATCATCAATCTGCTAGGACCTATCCCGCCATATGCACTCCTTCCGATCATAATAATATGGTTTGGAATAGGAGAGTCGTCGAAGATAGGACTAATTGCATATTGTACATTTATGACCATGCTGCCATATATAACCGATGGACTCAAGAATACTCCACCGGTCCTGATACGTGCGGCGACATCCCTGGGAGCGACGCAGTTCCAGATATTTACAAGGGTCATGCTTCCGAATGCCATACCGAATATATTTGTCGGAATGAAGGTTACACTGGCGATGACATTCGGAGCACTCATGGTATCAGAGATGCTGGGCGCATCAAAGGGTCTTGGATATATGATCATCAATGCAAAGCAGTGGTTCAAGATGGACGATATGTTTCTGGCGATCATAATGATCGGTCTGATCTACATAATAATGTTCAGTATCATACAGTTTGTTGAGCATATAGTGCTCAAATGGAAGACTGATGTTACAAATGCCATAGAGAAATAATGGTATTTCAGACATACAAAAGCAGAGGTAGTATAAGTGCTTATCAACAACTGGAAACACAAAGTTTCTCAGAAAATGTCAAAATAAGGAGGATACTATGATGAAAAACATAAGATTATCAAAGAAGGTAGTAAGTGTGCTTACAGTTGCAGCCATGGGAATGGCTCTGCTGGCAGGATGTGGTGATTCAGGGAAAAGCAGTGGGACAACGGCGGTATCGTCGAGCAATGAAGGTCTGACCCCGGTCACGATATATGGTGTTACAGATCCGCAGGAGGCTGCACAGATAATAATTGCAAAAGAAAAGGGGTATTTTGAGGAGGAAGGTCTGGATGTCACAAATAAGCTCATCGAGTCCAGCTCCGATCTCCCGGCGTATATAGCAAGCGGTGAGGCTCCTGTATCTGCCGAGTCACAGTACACATGTACTGAGGTCGCAGCCCAGGGTGTGAAGATTAAGACATTGATGACGAACAGCAATACTTCAAATACACAGGGGCTGATACTTGGCAAGGGTCAGACGATAAAGAGCGCAAAAGATCTTGAGGGTAAAAAGTTAGGCATCATGAATGGCGCAGGGTTTATGCTGGCAATACAGAATATGTGTAAGGATATGGATGTTGATATAAACAAGATAGACATAGTATATCTGTCACCATCAGAGCAGGTTGCTGCCCTTGAGAACGGTTCAATAGACATGATGGCATGCTGGGAGCCGTATATGAGCCAGGCACTTGAAGCAGGAGGAACTCTTGTATTTACAGGCGTAAAGTCATACTTCCCGGAAAAGACAGGCGATGTGGACTGGCTGAATTTCTACTCAACATTTGAAGTGACTGAGGATTATTACATTGAGAACAGAGAGACATGTGTCAAGCTTGTCAAGGCGATGACTAAAGCAACTGACTATATCAACACAAATCTCGACGAGTGCGCAGGAATAATCGCAAAGGAGCTGAACAACGACAAGGATGCCATATATGCTATCATGTCT
>DJEI01000055.1:29180-39763 GCA_002431865.1 Lachnospiraceae bacterium UBA5902 | reverse complement strand
GAAAGGCGGATTATAAAAATGAAGAAAAAATTTATGAAAACACTTGCACTTGGCTTGTCGCTGGCAACCGCCCTTACCCTTACCACCGGCTGTGGCAAGAAGAAGGACTCCGGGAACGACACGATTGCCACAACCGAAAGCAGCAATGCGGATACTTCTGAAGCATCTGCTTCCTCAAGTGAGCTCAGTTACAAGGACTGCCCTTGGGTATTTAGCCGCGGACTTTCAGACGCAGAGACTCTGGAATTGCCAGAGGGTGCCGGTCTGTACGGACTGACATTCCCGGTTACGACGGATACGCTTTTTAGCATGCCTTACAGTGCAGCCAGCGTGCCACTGAAGGATGCACTGTGAAGGATGCACTGGATGAGTCTGCATATTCCGTATCATTTTATGAGGATAGTTACTCCCTTCCCCAGCTGATGATAGACGAAGACGATATGGCTGTCGGTGAAGCCCTTGACAAAAACCTCTGGGTACTGTTCAAAACCTATTTCGATTACGATGCTTTCGGGGTTTCCGAAGATGCCTACAACGACGTCTACAACTCTTACGACTATGCAAATCCTGCATATATCTATATGGATATGCTGACAACAATGTTTGGTTCCCCGAATTATGTCAGCTTCTCCGTTGATTATGATGCGGAAAAATCTGTCGAAGAAAATACCAAATACTTTGTTGACACGTTCCTGCATCCGGAAAGATCGGATGACCAGTTCTCCGCATTTCAAATGTACATTGGCTGGCAATTTGAAGATTTTGGAATTGCGGTAAACTTCTTCGACACTTTACGCTACAGCGAGACAAGCGGATATTACGTATCTCCGGATAATAAACCTGGATTTACATACGTTCCAATCGAGAAAGGAACCTTGGAAGACTATTTCATAGACACCTTTGATGCTGCCCATAGAACAAACATCGTGAAAGAACTGATGGCAGAGAAAACTGCTCTGCTCGGTGATGTCGGATACCTGACACCTGAGGACAAGATCATCAACCTTGTCAAGTCTGCTAACAGCACCGCTTCCACAACCGATGCAGAAACAACGGGAAATTAAATCACATGCACCAAAACGACGGTTCCGATTATCATCCAGAGCTCGCACATCTGCAGGAAATATCCAGCCAGATCACCGGTGATCCCGCCAAAGGTGCGATACGACATGAAACGATAATAGAAAAACATCAATATGGCAATGCCTGTGGCCACAAGTGCTGCAACCGGCTGTATCACACAGCCTGCGGCAATGCAGGCAATAAGCCATACGAACATGATCACCTTCGAACGATTATTTACAAGGCGTGCGGTATCTGCCAGCATGCCTTCCTTTTTTGCTTTCTGAAATGTGAGGACCGAAAGTCCGGACAAGACACGTTCCAGCACAAATCCTACCGCGAACACACCCATCAACCGCATCGCGTGTGCCAGCGTGCCAGACTGTATCTCCCTGTTCAGCGCATGCACGACCTCCGCCATGCATCCAAAATAAATCAGGAAATACAGGCAGCCGCGGATAATTGCAAATGCCCCGGTGTGCGGATCTTTCAGAATCTGCAGCTTCTCCTCCTTGGACTTATAAGAAGATTTCGCATCTACAGTATCTAAGAATCCATCCATATGAATACCGCCTGTAATCAGGATTGGGAATCCCGTAAGAAACGCCGCTGTAAAGACTTCCGACCACTGAAACACACAGCCAAAGAGATACCAGATCGCAAACTCGCCCGCACCGATCACAGCCCCAACCAATGGGAATGCGCACATGCTGTACTGCAAGGCTTTCGGATCCCATTTGAAATGCGGCATTGGTATCTTGGAATAAGTTGAAAATGCAATTGCGATTGCTTTCATCATGGCTGCTTGTCTCCTCCGATCGATTTACTCAAACTTTTTCGTTTTTATTTTATTTCTCCTACTTGCTGTTGTTCCTGCATGGGGGATTTTTGATAATCCTAGCTTTTTACCCAATTTTCACTTACCTATTTCTCTGAAATTGGGGATATTTTTCATATCCCAATTTTCTACCCAATGATTTCTCATTTTTCTGCATTATGATTGGGGAATTTTCTTCTATTCATAATTTCTACCCAATTCCTACTCTTAACCTTACTTCCCCATTGGGTGATTTTTCTTGACTATGACTGGAATCCCACAGACAACCTCTGTCACGGTTTCTGCCTCCCGTGCAAGTACACAGTTGATGTCTGCCAGATTCTTCACATATTCCCGCGTGCTTTCATCGTAGGTCAGACTTCCACCATCGGAGAACACATCATTTGTGACAATTACCAGTTCCTGCACACGCGCAGACAAATTAATGAGCGCCTGTACAATTTTCTTGCTTATAGGTGACATTGTCTCTGCCATATCGGAACCTGCATTACCACCGATTCCTGTTTTCTCCACATCGGAACCTACATTACCATCGACTCCTGCTTTCTCCACTTCCGACATTGTTTCCGCTAGTCCGCCATCATCCATCTCCGGTTCCAGATACATCTCATTTGCAAGCAGGTTCGACATACATTCAAGCAATAACACGTCCTGCCGCTTCGCCACAATATGTTCCACATGCCGGTAACATTCGACCGTATCAAACCCTTTGTCAGCACGCATCGCGCGGTGGTGTTCGATCCGCTGCATCGTCTCCGGATCAATCTCCGTCGTATTCCATTTATACGGATACATCGTCGCAATGTAGAGCAGCCGCCCATCGCCCTGTAAGGATATGGCGATGCTTTCTGCATACGATGATTTCCCGCTGGCACTTCCGCCATATACAATATGCAACATCGTCTACCCCCTATTCTTCCGGCTTTCCGTCCCGGCTGTATGCTTCGATCGACAGATCATCAAACGTTCCCATGTTTTTATAGATGGAAAATGCCATATCCAAAAGTGGAAATAACATCATCGCGCCACTGCCTTCGCCCAGACACAGTTTGCCGTGGATTACTGCCGGAAGTCCGAGTGCGTCCAATGCCAGCTTTCCACTTGCTTCCTCCGATGCATGTGATGCCAGAAGATAATCTACAACCTCCGGCTCTATCCGCATCGAAGTGAGCGCCGCAACACAGGTAATCGCCCCATCCAGCACAACCGGAATCTGATACTGTCTGGCACCTAAGAATACGCCGACCATTCCCGCGATCTCCAGCCCGCCAAGCTCGGCGAGCAGCTGCTTCGCATCGGTCGTTCCCTGCACACGCGCAAGTGCCTGCGTGATCGCCTGCACCTTTCTTGTAAGTCCGGCATCATTGAGCCCGGCGCCGCGCCCGGTCACCGACTCCGCCGGCAGATCAAGCAGTGCCGCAAGCAAGGCTGAGGTCGGGGTTGTATTTCCGATTCCCATCTCACCAACGGCTAATATCTCATAACCTTTTTCTTTGCATTCCCGCACAAGCTCTTTTCCAGCTTCCATTGCCCGGTCACAGATCTCCCTCGACATAGCAGGCTCTTTCGCGAGATTCCCGGTTCCAGCCTGTACCTTCCGATTTATCATATGCCCCATGTCAAATGTTGCATCGAGATATGGCTCTCCCAACATGCCGATATCAACTGCATAGACATCGACGCCTGCGGTCTGTGCCATATAATTGACACCGGAACAGCCGTGTGCGATATTCTCCGCCACGACCTTTGTCACGCTGGCATCGGTCTGCGTCACGCCGTCTGCCACAACACCGTGATCTGCGCACAGCGTCAGCAACGCCCGCCGCTTATAATCACCTGGATTCACAGTTCCCGCAATCGCGCAAAGTCTGGCAACCATATCCTCGAACACGCCAAGACTGTCGATCGGTTTGGCAATCGCATCCCATTTTTCCTTTGCCTGTGTATAGATTTTCTGCTGTGTCTCGTTCATAATTTCTTCCTATTAACTCATACATATCACTATTTACGTTAACATCAGATCAACTCGCTTTTTTACGTTTGTGCAAGATGTACTTGCACATTTTCAAAATATTGTTTATTTGTGTAAATCAGGCTTGCACAAATTTATTTTACATATCCCTCAGCTGATACAACAGCGCATTGCAGATTGCCGCGGCAATGTTGCTGCCGCCTTTCCTGCCGCGCGCTACAATATACGGCACGGGTGCCCGCATGATAAGCTCTTTCGCCTCCACCACATTTACAAAGCCAACCGGCACGCCGATGATACCGCATGGATGCAGCTTTCCTTCGTCGATCAACTCATACAGACGCACCAGCGCAGTCGGTGCATTTCCAATCGCGAAGATAAGCGGTTTGTCTAATGTGCACGCCTTCTCCATACTTGCTACTGCCCGCGTGGAACCTTGTTTCTTCGCAATTTCTGCCACGTCTTCATCGCTCATGAAGCAATAGACTTCGCCACCGTATTTCGCAAGTTCTTTCTTGTTGATGCCGGATTTCGCCATCTGCGTATCTGTGACAATACAGGCACCATTTTTTATCGCCGTATGGAACTGATCCACCGCCTGCTCGGAAAATGTCAGGTTCTTCAGATAATCAAAATCCGCCGACGTATGGATTGCCCGCTTGATGATCGGTGCCTGAAGCGGATCTAATTCAACATTCCCTAGCTCCTCTGTAATAATCTCGAAGCTTCGTTTCTCAATTTCCTGTGGCAGCACCTGCTGTAACTGTATCTCTTCTAACATAATACCCTCTTACTATTTATTTCTTCCTTCTTCTCCCAGCTCATCTCGAGCAGAAGCATAATATAATCCTTATGAAACAATCCCATCCCTAAAATCTGCCGATCCCTCCCAACAAACTCATTTGCCTCTGTTTCCACAAAACAAATCATAGAAAAATGCATCCGCACCCGCGTAATACAGATGTGGAAATCCCGCAAATGTCCCTTTCTTCTTCACCATACACGGATAGGTCTTCTGCTTGGAAAGTGGTTTCCACGCCAGACAGACATCGCCACAATCTGTGCTGTCCCAATAATGGAACTCATGTCCGCGCAGAATCGTATTCACCGCAAATGCATCCGCTTCCTGCGGTGCCAGCTCTACATACCCAAATCGCTGCAGCCGCTCTGTCCGGAATCCTGCGCCATCTAAAAAACCGACCATCTCATATACATTTTCCTCGACATCGGCAAGTGATCTGCCAAGATATAAGAATCCACCACATTCCGCATGGCACGGCATGCCGGATTCCAACGCCTGCCAGACAGATGTGCGCATCGACTGATTCTCGTACAACTGCTTCGCATAAAGCTCCGGATAACCGCCGCCAAAAATCAGTGCATCCACCTCCGGCACATGTGCATCTGCCAATGGGGAGAAATAAACAAGCGTCGCTCCCATATCTTCTAACATGCGCAGATTCTCCCGATAGTAAAAAGAAAATGCCGCGTCTCTTGCCACGCCGATACGATAACCGGATGGGAACTTGTAATCCTCTTTCTCTTCTACATGCTCGCAGGACTTGTTCGCCGATTCCCGTCCCGCGTCAGCCAGTTCATGCAGTATATCGACGGGGTCTTGTCGCCCATCATTCGGTTGCTGCATATCCCCGGAATCCTGTCTCACGTCAACCGGCTTGTGTATCTGTAACGTCTCTGCCTGTGCCGCGATCTCCAGAATTCCATTGATATCGATTGTTTTCCGGGTAGCTTCCGCAACCGTTTCCACCCAGTCTATCTGCTTCTGCATTTCGTCCGGCTGCATCAATCCAAGGTGTC
Source organism: Lachnospiraceae bacterium UBA5902 (assembly GCA_002431865.1). Classification (GTDB taxonomy): domain Bacteria; phylum Bacillota; class Clostridia; order Lachnospirales; family Lachnospiraceae; genus Coprococcus_C. Next base: position 34,073 of record DJEI01000055.1, on the reverse strand, counting down.
TGGATGGTACCGCAAATGACGCATTTTCCGGCAGATATCCAAGCACCGGAATACCACATTCCGTCTCGATCACATGCTTGATCCGGCTGTAAAACATCGGCGATACGCGGTTTAAGATTACCCCTGCAATGCGGCTGTCCTTCTTATATTCCATGATTCCACGGATCGTCGCCGCAAGCGTGACACTCGCGCCCTTCGCATCCACGATCAGAATGGTCGGTGTCTTCGTGACCTTGCTTAATTCATACGAACTTGCCATCGTCGTTGTGCCGCCAACGCCATCGTAATATCCCATGACGCCCTCCATCACGACAAGTTCTGCATCCTTCGTATCGCGCGCCAGAATACGACCAATCGCATCGGCATCCGCAAAGAAGGTATCCAGATTGCCGGTGTCGATTCCAAGCACCGTCCGATGAAACATCGGATCGATATAATCCGGGCCGCATTTATACGCCTGTATTCTTATATCTTCTTTTTTTAGTGCCGCCAGCACACTGCATGTTACGGTCGTTTTTCCACTTCCGCTCCGCATCGCAGCGAACATCACACGCGGGGTATTAACCTGTATCTTATTTCTGTGTTCCATTATTTCTCCCCAACTGTAACTGTGTATTTTATACCATTGATTTTTACCAACTGTTCCCGTGTGTTTTTATGCCATTGTCTCTTCCCGGCTATCCCTGTTCATTTTCTATCCAAACGTCGCAATCCATACCGGATTTTCTGCCTGCTGCATATGATATGCACCAACCGCACGGCTACGAGTCACTGCCATCTGAATCATGTCAAATGTCTTTTCCCGCTTCTTTGCCTCTTCTGCCAGTGCCAGCAGTTCTGTCTGTGTCTCCATCGTGACTGCTGTCACAACGATACGTGCATCTGGATTTTTTGTATAGACCTGTTCCACAATCTTCAACAGATTTCCACTGCTTCCCCCGATAAATACATGTGTCGGTGCAGGAAGCATCGGAATCACTTCCGTTGCTTCGCCCGCGAGAATTTCCATATTACCCACATGGAACTTCTCTCGGTTGGCATACAACAGCTCCACAGCTTCTGGCTTTTTCTCAATCGCATATACCGTTCCCTGCTCAGTCAGGAGTGACAGCTCGATGGAGACGGAACCCGTTCCCGCTCCTACATCATAAATAACCGGTGCAGGGTTGCTTGTCATGCATTGCCCGCTGTTCTGATCATAATTTAACAGTCCTGTACTTTCCTGAATTCCAAGCTTTGCAATTACAACCATCCGCACTTCTTCCTTCGTCATCGGCACCTTTCCCCGGATAAACATTTCATCTTTGATTCCCGGCGTTAAACGCCTTGGCTGCGGATGATCATTTATAAATATTGCAACCGCCAGCTTGTCAAATGCGCTCTCACATAGATTTTTGGCATACTTCTGCGTGATTTTCTCAACAGGATATGACAACCGCTCTCCAACGATTACTGCGATATCTCCCAATCCCACTTCGGTAAGCCGTCTGCAGATCTCCGCCACCTGATTTTCACCGCCAAGCAATGTACCGACCTTTGCATGATGCCGCACCTTCGCCGGAACATTTGCAGTGACGCCATGATTGCTTATAAGCTCCGCATCCTCCCATGTCTCACCCAGCTTGTCAAATAAATATAACACCGAGGAGAGTCCCGGGATATAACGAAGCTCATAGATTGTTTTACCTGCCTCTATCCGCTCGGTTACTCCTGTCGTATCACTCACCATATTGCAGGCTTTCCCCGCATCTTTCCGCAACATCATCGAAAGCTTCTTCGCACCGGAATAAAAGCCGATATCCCCGGAGAAAACTACTGCAATCGTCTCATTTTCATGATTGCGTATCAGATCTGCGATTTCCTCTGCCTTATATGCATTATAAAATGTCTGCCCTACATCGCGGCCATCTTCTTCACAAAGGTCCTTCCAGATCTGAAGCATACGGGAAGCACCGATACAAACGGTCGCCTGTACCAATGCCTGCACCGCTTCTCTGGTCAGACAATCCGCATTTCCCGGCCCCATGCCGATTACATATATCGTTGTGGCTTTATTATTCCCCATTCTTTCGATTCTCCTTTCTGTCTCTTATCCTGTCAGACAAATAAAATCCTGCCGTTTATTTTCTATCCAAATTAAGAAGATGCAAACACATCTATCTATTTCAGATCTCGCATCTGTTTCTATTCAGTACAGATTGCACATCTGTTTCCATTTTATTCTGAATCCGAACCCGTTTTCTCCCGCAAATATTTTTCTGCCTGTGCAAGTGACATCACTGGTTCCACCTGCTCCTTCGGACGTCCAATCACAACAAGATGTACACCGGCGGCAAGCGCCGCCTCGCATTTTTCGTCATAGCCGCCATTCTTCCCACTTGCCTTTGTCACCATGAAATCAGCATTTGCATAGCGTAAGGTTGCCAGATTCATTTCCAGATCAAATGGTCCCTGCATACAGATCAGATGTTTCCCGGTAAATCCCAGTTCCGTACACGCCTCTACCACCGATTTGGTTGGAAGTACACGCGCCGTACAGCGCGATTCATAGTCCGGGATCTGCGTGTATAAATACAATTCCTTGCTGCCTGTTGTAATCAGTATATTTCCTTTGACGCGTTTCAGATAATCAACCGCCGCCTGTGTGTCTTCCACATAGAAGCTGTCCGATGCTTCACAGATATGCCGATTCCCATCTGCATCTTCCACATGTGCATGTTTCATCTGTATATCGTGATCTACATTTTGAAATTCTTCCTGCATCTCCCGCCGCACGCGGACATACGGAACTTCCACTGCTTTACACGCCTGATAAATATTTTGTGTCACGATCACCGCATACGGATGTGTCGCATCCACACAGATGTCTGCCTGTACTGCCTGTAAGAATTTCTGCATATCTGCCTGCTCCAGCCGTCCGACATGCACCTTGAGCGTGGCATCCTCCGGCAGTACCTGCGCACCATATTCCGATGCTACGCAGACATGGAGTTCAATTGTTTGACTTTTCTGTTTCTTGTTTAATTGTACCAGATACTCGGCAAGCTGCCGCCCCTCCGTTGTACCGCCAAATATTACTACTTTCATGTGTTATCTCTTCTATATCCGCGCGGTGTCACCATCGCGTCGCCAACTTTCCGTGTCTGGGAATTTCCGATAAATACTGTCGTGAACATGTCCACCTGCGTTTCCAGTAACTCGCCCAGTGTCAGAATTCTTTTCTCCTCGCCGTCTCGCCCGATATTCCGCGTGATTCCGCAGACCGTATCTCCGGACTTTTTCTGCAGCAAAATCTGACATGCCTTCTGCAGATAATCGTGCCGTTTGTGGCTGGACGGATTATACAGACAGATTGCGAAATCTCCTTCAGTTGCTGCCGCAAGACGCCGTTCAATCAGCTCCCACGGTGTCAGCAGATCGCTTAGACTGATCACTGCAAAATCATGTCCAAGCGGTGCGCCAAGCAACGCCGCCCCAGAAAGTGCCGCCGTCACGCCCGGGATTACATGTACATCCACCTCCGGGAATTCTGCCGCCAGTTCCAGCGTGATTCCTGCCATGCCATACACGCCTGCATCACCACTACAGACAAGTGCTGTCTTCTTTCCACTCGCTGCGGTTTCCAGTGCCAGCCGGCACCGTTCTACCTCCTGCCGCATGCCATTCACCAGATATTCTTTATTCGGGTAATACGGTTTCAGAAGTTCTATGTATACCTTGTATCCCGCAATCACTTCGCAGGCTTCCACAACGTCAATTGCTTCCTGTGTCATCTTCTGTCTTGCCCCGGGACCAAGCCCGACGATATATAATTCATTCTTACTCTCTACGCTCATACTGCTCTCCGTTACTGCTCTGTTGCAATATTTATTATGTTTTGGTTTTATTTCAGGGATTCTTGATTTAATTTCCGGTTTTGGGTTTTTTCGCTTGTTTTCCAGCTTCCAAACCCTCCTCGTGGGTTTTTCCGCTTGCTCTTCACTCGCCACACCCATATTACTCTTCTCTTTCTGGTTTCAGCTTCCGGTTTTGGGTTTTCTCGCTTGTTTCTCGGTTCCCAAACCCACCGCGTGGGTTTTTCTGCTTGCTTTTCTCTCGCCACCCCCAGATTGCTCTTCTCTTTCTGGTTTCAGCTTCCAGTTTTGGGTTTTTTCGCTCTCTTTTCAGCTCCCACGCCCATCGCGTTGGTTTTCTTGTTTGTTTTCCACTCGCTACACCCAGATTACTCTTCACTTTCTAGTATCAGCTTCCGGTTTTGGGTTTTTTCGCCTGTTTTCCAGCTTCCAAACCCTCCTCGTGGGTTTTTCTGCTTACTTTTCTCTCTCTACACCCACATACGCCAGCGCTACCGTTACGCCCTCGTGCGCCTGCTTGCTCAGCATCAGCTCACCATGATTCACCTGCTTGCGAAGCAACAACTCTCCGCTACCCACTCCATGCTCGTTCGCAAACTTTACTGCACTGCGCTCACAGACATTGTCCACGCCGGTCACGCTGGTTACGAACCCGGATGCTGAAAATGTACCCGGTACCGCCCGCAATTCTTCCGCCATATATGTCTCAAATGGCACTTTCCTCGCCGCACAGAATTCCTGCAAACCGGCTTCTTCCTTCTTCAGATCAATACTCGCCACCGCACATAATGCTTCCATCCGCAAGCCTGCTTTCGCAAACGCATCCTTCACCGCATGCTCGATTTTATCCGCAGACGTTCCTTTTTTACAGCCGACTCCTGCTACGATGCAGCGTGGAATGAGCTGCAACGTTTTCTCATCTGGCAGGATATCTCGCGGAGTTACAATAACCTGATACGAGCCTATCTGTAATCTCCGAACATCGATACTATTCTCGCATATATCAACTCTCTTCTCACATCCATCGACTCTGTTCCCA
>DJEI01000055.1:19335-29035 GCA_002431865.1 Lachnospiraceae bacterium UBA5902 | reverse complement strand
TCCCACATCCATCAACTTCATTCTCACATCCATCGACTCTATTTCCACATCCATCGTTTTCTATCGCTCCCTCATCAATACCGATTGATTTCTGTTCCTTACATATCTCGCATGCATCCTTCTCTACTTTTCGCGAAACCTCTGCTTCATCTATCCATACAGGCTTCCCCTCGGTCGCCAGCACCTCCGCACTGATTGCCTTCGCCTTCGCCCAATCTGTAATTACTAAATTATGTTCCCGCGCATAATCATCAATGGAAAACTGTCCTTCTACATCTGTCGCCGTCGTGATAACGGGGGTTGTCCACATCACATCCGCCAGCATCTGTGTGAGTGCATTTGCCCCGCCGGCATGTCCGCTCACCAACGATATCACGTGCTTGCCACATTCGTCCATGCACACAATCGCCGGATCTTTAGATTTGTGCGTCAGGTGCTCCGCCACACTCCGTACCGCAATTCCACTTGCTGTTACGAACACGATGGCATCCACCTGCTCAAAATATTCATCAACACACGCTTTCACTGTTTCCTTCATTGAAACCTCTGGAAGTGCCTCACATTTTACCTTCACAATAATTTCAGCATCAGAAATATTTTCCAGCTTCTTCGCTAATTTCTGCATCGTCGCATAACCACGCACACTGCATGTGATAAGCAGCAACCGGCGGATTCCTGCCGGAAGTGCAATTTCAGTCGCGCCTCGATATTCCGTTGTAAATGCTGCGTCATACAGCTTGGATTTTTCATAGATACTTCCAAGCGCCGGAGATACAATGATCAATGCCGTCTTCGTAATTCCTGCAGCTTCCATATCTTCTGGAAGCTTTGCCAGTGTCGTGCGGATGATCTTCTCTTCCGGCCACGTTGCTTTATACACAACAGCAACCGGCGTATCCTCTGCATATCCACCGATCATAAGCTCCTGCCGTACCTTTCTTGCAAGCCCGGATGACAGATACAACACCAGACTGGCGCGATGAGCTGCCAGACTCCGCAGATTTTCTTTCTCCGGCACCGGGGTTTTTCCCTCGGCTCGTGTCAAAATCAAGGTCTGCGTCACATTCGGCAGCGTATACTCACACGCAAGCGACGCCGCAGCACCGAACACCGCACTTACACCCGGACACACATCATATGCGATTCCCGATTCATCCAGCAAATCCATCTGCTCACGAACCGCCCCATACACGGATGGATCACCCGTATGCAGACGCACAGTTATTTTACCTGCCGCCTCTGCTTCCTGCATGACTGCCACGACATCTTCCAGCGTCATATGCGCGCTGTTGTAGATTGCGCAATCTGCCTTCGCATACGAAAGCAGTTCTGGATTTACAAGCGAACCTGCATAGATGATCACGTCCGCTTCCTTAATTCGATTCATACCCCGCACGGTGATCAGATCACACGCACCGGGTCCTGCTCCTACGAAATGTACCATTTATTTTCTTCCTTTATTTATCATCATTGAAATATATTCGTGTAACGGCATTCTACATGCAGCATATATTTTTTCCACCGTTCTCTGCACTGTATGTGTATCCATTCACATCCTCTGCTTCCCTCGAAATACGTCTAACACCATATCCGCATCACTCGTCTGCCCCAGATATCCATACTTCTCCGAAAATACAATCACTCCAAACCGCATCGTATCGCCGACTCTGCCTGAGACATGCTTCTCAATTGCCGCAAGAATACTCTGCATCACAGCTTCCTGCAATCCTTCCCGTTCCAGCACATCCAACATCCGGTCGGTATTGATACAGTCGTAGATTTCCTGTACCACCTTCGCATGGGCACCTGCCATCGCTGCATGCACCGCAAAGATTTCTCCACGTCCATCGGCCACCTTGGAATGTGTGTTGAAAATTCCTGCCGCCAGCTTCACCAGCTTTCCTATATTTCCAACCAGCAGGAAATCCTTCATGCCATACGAAATTGCAAGGTCAATTGTATCGCCAATATAATTGCTCGACTTGACACTCTTCATCAGATCAAGTCCCAGATATTCAGATGCATACGCCTGTCCGTAGTTTCCCGGTGTTACTAATAGCTTCTCTTCACCGACTGCATGTAGCTGCCGGATCTCCGTCTCGATCGTCGCCACGATTGCCTGCTCGCTCATCGGCTCTAAGATTCCGCTTGTCCCTAATACTGAAAGTCCGCCCTCGATACCAAGCTTCGGGTTAAATGTACGCTTCGCTAAAGCCTCACCCTCCGGCATCCATACAGTGATGTGCAATGACTCACTGACATTTGCTTTCTCGCACACATCTGCCACCGCCGCAAATATCATCTGCCGCGGCACACGGTTAATTGCCGCCTGTCCAACCGCCTGCTCCAGACCTTCTTTCGTGACTCGCCCGATTCCGGTTCCGCCGTCCAGCGTCAAATATGGGTATGATTCACTTTTAAATGCACAGGATTTATCCTGAATTCCATGTTCACTACTCTGAATGCCGGCTTCCACTCTTCCATCTGTTTCTGTGCCATTGCCTGTTTTCACGCTTTCGTCCGGCTTCTTATTTTCTCTTGTTTCCGCACTTCCATCTACATCCGTGCCCGCGCTCTGCCGTTCATACTCCACCGTCACGCACACATCCGTTCCGTTTGTCACATCCGGATCATCGCCACTATCCTTGATAACCTTATAGCTTGCTTTCCGGTCATCTGCTTCAAGCAGATACACCGGCACCGGAACGGTCATTCCTTTGGGTGTGCGCAAGGTTACCGCGTGACTTTCCACGCCAAGCAGAAGCTGCATCGTTGCTGCCTGTGCCGCCGCCGCACTGCACGTCCCTGTCGTGATACCGAGCCGGAGCTTTTTCTGATTTTTGATTACATATTCTTCCATATATATTTCCAATCTGTAAAATCTTCTTTATTTATACCATTTCAAGCGGGAATTGTAAATTTATTTCCATTTCCTCCGGTTTCCAATCTGGGTTTTTCTGCTTACTTTCTTCCTCCCGCACCCACCTCGTGGGTTTTTCCAACAATATATTTGCTCCTGCACCCACTTTTCTCCTCCATTCTCCCACTCCAGCTTCCAATCTGGGGTTTTCTGCTTGTTTTTTTCCTCCCGCACCCACCTCGTGGGTTTTCCAGGTCAAATATTCTCTTCTACACCCTCTTCTCCACATCCGTGCTATACCACATAATTTATTTTGTCCAAAAAATCAAGGAGCAGGATTTTGATATCCTGCTCCTATTTTCTGCAATCATTCTACTTGAGTCCTATTCACAATTAACTATTCTTCTTTCTTCTGCGAATCATGCCTGTGATACAAACACCTGCACCAAGCATCAAGGTAACCATGATTGCCAATGGATATGCATCACCGGTAGCCGTTGCAGAATCTGCCTTCTTATTCGGCTCTGTTGTCTTCTCCGTGTCAGCCTGTGTTGTGCTGGCATTCGGCTGTTCCACCAATGTCTGCTGAGTTGTCGTAGTCTCAGTTGTCCCCGATGTCTGTGTTGTCGCAGCTTCTGTTGTCTCCGTTTCCGTTGTGGTCTGCGTTCCGGTTGTCGCCGGAACGGTGCCCTTTGCAACCACAACTTTTGTAGACGGAGAAGCGAAATAATTTGAAGTTTCCTTATATCTTACGTAATAATCACCAGCAGAAAGCTTCGTCAGCATCGTGCCTGTGCAAGCGGTCCAGTTTGTCTGATCCACACTGTATTCCATCGCAGTTGTCAGATTTGCAATCTGTCCATCTTTTTTCCCATCGTCTGATTCCGCTGTCGGTGTCAATCCTGTCGGTGCATTCTGATTTGCCTTTTTGATGGTGAAGTTTTTCACAATCTGCCCATGCAAGCTATTCTTTCCATCAATGGTTACACTCGCGGTTCCTGCATTTTTGTTATTGGCATAAGTGAGTGTGTAGCTTACGCCCTCTGTCAGTGTCTGTCCCTCATAGGACACTGTCACAGCTGGTCTTTTTTCATTGCCATCATAGACGTAAGTGTCCGGATCCAATGTAACGGAAAGCTGGGAATCGGAGAGTCTGCGATAACGAAGTACATAATTCGTTGCGTTATTTCCATTTTCATCTTTAATAGTCTGGATGTTATCCGTTCCATTGAAATATACTCCCACCGAATATCCCTCTGGAAGAAACTCTTTTACCGCTTCAAATCCATTCCCCGGTCTTCCATAATTAAAAATTCCACTGTTACACGCAACAGAAAATACACAATCTTGATCCATAGACAGCTTCGTCAAACTAAACAATCCTGATAACAAACTAACTGTACTTCCATTTTTCACCTGCATGCCGCCATCCGACATCCATTGCATGCCGTTTGGTAATGTTAACATCGCATTGTCTACAACAAGTGTTCCGTAATCCCCGGATGAACTGGCATTGTCAATATCTGTTAACATTGTTCCATTCTTTATTGTCAATCCCCTACTAGTCGAAATGGAGGAAATCACAAGATTGTTTCCATTCAGATCAATTGTAAGATTTTTATCTCCAACGCTCAGTACATCTCCCCCAATTGAGCTTTTCAATACTTTAATTGTGTAATTATTACCTGCATGACTTACTGCTTCTCCAAGCGAACCATATTTTCCTACACTCGTTCCGGCACTATCAATTACTTCCGCGGCTTCGTCTTCTGCTTTCACCGTGGCAACCTTCGTCCCTCCGCTCATCGCAAACACAGCGGCTGCCGCTATCACGACTGCCATCACCTTTCGTGCTAATTTCTCTCTCACTTTCATTTTCCTCTCCTACTATTTAGAACTTTTCTATCCTAAATATTACCTTCTTTACATTTTTTATATCTTTTTTCTTATCATGCATTGGCACGTTCGTCAATACTTCTGGGACGAAATGCATTTTTCTGGGACGAAATGTCATTCCAACGCATAGATTCCTATAAAAAATTGTGCTACAATGGTAAAAATTACAATTTGGAGAGGAAATGGATATGAAGCTTGCCATCGTGGATGATAGCCCGGAAGAGTTACAGAAATTATATACTACAATCATGGATTACAGCCGCACACATGGTGGCATGATCGCCTGTGACCGCTATGCAACATGTGCCGCATTTCTCTCTGCCTGTACGCAGATTTCATATTCGTTTGTGATCTTCGACATCTATTTGCAGGATGCAACCGGAATTGATATGGCAGCTGCCTTTCGTGAGATTGCACCGCGTACACCGATCATCTTTTTGACAAGCAGCCCGGAACATCGTGCTGATGCATTCCGGGTACACGCATTTGATTATCTGGAAAAGCCTGTATCGACAGATATGATCGCACGGCTCTTCGACGAGCTTGCAATCACACAGGAGGAACCGACGGATACTCAGGCATTTGTGATCTCGGTTGACCGGAAACAGATTCCGATTTTATATTCCGATATCCGCTATATCACGTCCGACTCCAACTATCTGCAGATTCATGGGCGCGACGTGTTCCGCTGCCGTATGCCATTCCGCGAAGCATCCGCGCTTCTCACGAAAGATCCACGGTTTCTGGCGATTAACCGGGGTATACTCGTCAATCTGGACTATGTCTCGCAAATGGAAAATACAACCTGCACGATGTCTGATGCCACGGTATTTTCGATTCACAGGAAAAATGCAACTGCCATTACACAGGCATTTATCACACGCCAGTTTAACCGACGCACAAAGGCTTTATCGAAGGGAGGGCTCTCATGAATTTTGGGAATTTGTTTTATCGGGCTGCCGAATACGGTGTCATCCTCCCCGGTATCTTTCTGTGTATCATTCCGGTTGCGGACTGGCTCATTATCCCTCAGAAAAAACTATATCCTATACTGCTTCCATGCATGGTTGCAGTCTGTTTTCTTCTGGCATGGATTGACCTGTCAGGTTCCTACTATACGAACCTGTTTTTCTTTCCTCTGCTCGGCGTCTGTCTGATCACTTATTTTTTGATGGTCAAATTGGAAAAACTGAAGTTGCTCTATATGTTTTTATGTGCGACCGCAGCCCTGTCATTTGGCTGCATCATGAATGATTATCTTACCGCGCAGCTTGATCCAACCTCCAATTTGAGCGACAATTCCGTTCTGGGCTTGACCATACAATACGCAGTCAGTATTGTTATAATGTCTGTACTTCTCAGCATGCGCCAGAAATTCAAGTGGCTGTTTGAGAATTTCAACACACTATTGTTCTGGCGGATCGCATGGGCAATCCCCGCCATTATCACCTTCTGCAACATCTACATGATCCCGATTGATTATGCAAATATCCGCGTCGGTCGAATCTTCCAGATTGCAATGGTAATTGAGGGCGTACTGTTCCTGTTCTTTATGCTGTTTCAGTTCCTGCTGTATATCATCGCCGTCACATCCGCCCAGAAGATAGAAGCGGATTCCACCGCTCTGATGTATCAGCTTCAGGCAGACCAGTACGAGAAAATGCAGGCATATCTGGATGAAACCCGCCGCGTCCGACACGATTTCAAGCACACGATTGCTGTATTAAATGAACTATCCCAGACTGAACAATACGAGAAATTACAGGAATATATATCCAGGTATTCTTCTGAAATCTCTAATGTGCAGGCACCCGCGACATACTGTGAAAACCCTGTGGTCAATGCAACCATCCATTACTATATCGACATCGCAAAAAGCTACGGAATCCGTACGAAACTGCAGGTTGGCATACCAAAGGAAATTACCGTCTCGGATATTGACCTCTGCCTGATCTTCGGAAACCTGCTGGATAATGCAGTCACAGCCTGCAGGCATGTGAAATCTCCCGACCGCTTCATCCGGTTGTCCGCCGATCTCGACACCCCGGGCTGCCTATATATCACGATGGTAAACAGCTTCGACGGCAACGTATGCGAACGAAATGGGAAATACATCTCCACCAAGGAAAAGAAAAGTGGAATCGGTCTGACCTCGATTCAGGCATCCGCTGAAAAGCACCACGGTTCCTCGAATTTTTATACTGAGCAACATGAATTTATCTCGAATATCATGTTAAAACTATAAGAAAATGAAACGGAGTAGTTTTATGAATATCACAGTTATCTTCACCGGCGGCACGATTGGCTCATCTGTACAGCAAAGCTTTGTCTCAACCGACGCACAGATGCCATATCGGCTGCTGGCAATGTACAACATCGAGCAAAAGAAAAAAGGAGCAGCCATCCCGCACTTTCAGACGGAAGCTCCTTATACAACCCTGAGTGAGTATATGGATGGTTCGCATCTGAATCTGCTGATTGCCTGCATCCGTGATCAGCTTACGAAAAACATCGACGGCATCATTGTAACACACGGCACGGATACGCTTCCTTTTACCGCCGCCGCGCTTGGTATGTGTTTTGCCTATGCCAGAGTTCCGATCCTACTCGTATCCAGCAATTATATATTGGACGATCCACGTGCAAATGGACTCACGAATTTCACTGCTGCCGTTGACTATATCCGCAACTGGAAGCACACACATAACAAACAAACCATACCTGACAATGTTCCATATTCTTCTGGCACAATGACAACCGATTATACCCCGCATTCTTCCGATATAGCAACACCGGACTATACATCCGCATTTTCGCTACTCCCAACCGCTGTCGGCATCGCCTACTGCAACACCGGAAGCACACCGAATATCTACAATGCACTTGGCGTCTACAACCACCATCCATTCGATGACAGTTTGTACGAACGTTCTTACGATGCATATGCAGATGCAATCGCACCTGTCCTGCAGGAGCTTTCCGGCCTGTGCAAGACTGCAATGCCGAAGGATTCCGATGCCTGCTCCCTGACCAACGCGTGCGAACCGATATCGCCAGATACATCGTCCATCCACTTCGATACTGCATGCCCGGTCTGCTTCTTCCAATCTATGCCGGGCATGCAGTATTATCTGCCAGACAATGCACGCGCAGTGTTGATCCACGCATACCACTCCGGTACGATCAATACGAAAAATCCATCCCTGCTTGCACTCACCCATCAGGCGGCACAAAAAAAGCTTCCGGTCTATCTGACCGGAATCTCTGCATATTCTACTGATTACGACAGCAAGGCAGTATATGAATCCCTCGGAATCATCCCTCTGCCAGAATACAGTCCGCTTGTCGCTTACATGTATCTGTGGTACAAATACAGTCAAAAGCACTAAGTTATACCTGAAACCAAACAAAAACGACTATCACACCAATCACTGGCATGATAGTCGTTTTTATTTTTATATTACTTTCCCTGTAGGAAATCCTGCATCTTCTGCAAATTTGCTTCCATCAGATCATATCCATTCTGATAAAATGCTTCCTGCTTTTCTTTATCCTGTTCAAACTTGCTGATGCTGTCTAACTCCGGTCGGAAAACGAGAAGCTTTCCTTCCTTCTCGTATCGGTTGATCCGGTCTAACTGCTTTGCATACATCTCACGTCTGCGCATCAACGTATCATAAAATGCCGGATATTTCTTCTTATAGGTACGCATCAGCGCGCGTATCTTTCCATAGTTTGTCGGTGCTTCCTCTGGTTTTCTTGTCAAAATACAGACAACCCGGTCACATCCAACCTCAAATGCACGCTTCACCGGAATCGAATCAGCCAGACTTCCATCCATATAATGGAATCCATCTAATTCAACCGGATTGCACAGCACAGGAACTGAACACGATGCCTTGACTGCCATCAGCATGCGCTTCTCATCCTCTGTCTTTTCGATATATTCGGCTTTTCCAGTCTCACAGTTTGTCACTACGAGTTCTACCTCCGATGGTGACGCAACGAACTTCTCAAAGTCAAATGGATACTGCTTATGCGAAAACTCCATCACCATACGATCTAAATCAAGCATCTTCTTGCTTTTACGCATCTGCTTGACACCATAATATGCATTTTCTCCGCTTGCGGTAATCGTCCATTTGGTACGACCCTTTTGCCCTGCCAGATAATTGACCGCGTTTCCAGCGCCGGCAGATACTCCTACCACATAATCAAATAATATCTGATTATCCATCAGGCAGTCCAAAGCTCCAGCGGTAAAAAGCCCGCGGAACGCGCCGCCCTCTAATACAATACCTGTCTTCACGTTTTTCATCTCCTCGGATCTGCTTCTTTTAATTCATCAAGCTTCTCCTGAATTCTCTTCTTTACCAATTCGCATACATCATGCTTTCGCAATTTTCCATATTCTTCATATGGAATCGGCGGCAGGAAATGTACCTGTGTCCGAACCTTCTCAAAGGTATTCGTATCCATCGACCTCCACGAATCGTAGATCACCACCGGAACGATTGGTGTTCTGGATTTTAACGAACACGAGAAACACCCGGACTTAAATTCCTGTAACTCATTTTTATTATCCGTATAACCGCCCTCTGGGAAAATCAAATATGGTTTTCCATCCTTCACACGCTCGGCAATCGTTTTGAGTGCACCAATCTGCTGCTTCGGATCCTCAAAGGAAATGGTTGTTCCCTCCACCAGACCACATACCTGTCTTGCCACCAGACGATCTGCGGATTTCTCTTCCCACAGCATCGCACATGGCTTTGGATGTGCCAGCATGATACCAAGCGCATCATATTTTCCCTGATGGTTGGCATACATGATATATCCGCCATCCTGTGGCAGATTCTCCCTGCCAAATACATCCGTCTTGGTACGGGCGCGTCTGCGCATATGATTCTCGATCTTCATCGCAAAATGATACCGCTGCTGTTC
>DJEI01000055.1:273-19310 GCA_002431865.1 Lachnospiraceae bacterium UBA5902 | reverse complement strand
GCTGTTCTGTATATTTCTCTTTATGCTTTATCATATAGTTCGCACGCGGAAGATGCGTGGCAACAAACAATGGGCTTGTCGCAACTACGAACTTAAATCTCAAGTTTTTCAATATATATCAATCCTTTATCTTCTATCCTCTACAGCATCTTTCGTTTTCGCAGTATCAACGCGACAACAATACAAACCACCAGCGTAAATACGCATATGATTGTAAATCCCCACGGTGTCTTCGAAAATGGCATACCATCGCCATTCAGATTCATACCATATAATCCCGAAATAATCGTCGGGATAGACATTACAATCGTGATTGCAGCCAGCAGCTTCATGATGTTATTCAAACGGTTATCGATCACCGTCGACATCAGTTCCCGTGTACCTTTTAAGATATCACGATAGATCTGTGTCATCTCGATTGCCTGCAGATTCTCGACAATCACATCATCCAACAATTCCTGATCTTCCGGGAACTTCCGGATTCCGCTGTATCTTGTCAACCGGTCGACGACCATACGGTTTGCACGCAGCGATGTGTCGAAATATACAAGGTTGGATTCCATCTCATGCAGGTTGACGA
This sequence comes from Lachnospiraceae bacterium UBA5902, assembly GCA_002431865.1. Classification (GTDB taxonomy): domain Bacteria; phylum Bacillota; class Clostridia; order Lachnospirales; family Lachnospiraceae; genus Coprococcus_C. The sequence goes on along the minus strand of DJEI01000055.1, from coordinate 18,730 downwards.
TATCGGCATCTTCGGTTGCACCGCCCATACGTTCTTCCATCTCCAGTCTGCGACGGTCAATGATACGAAGGTATGACTGATATAACATGCTTGTCCGATATAAAATCTGATATGTGAAACGTACCTGCTTCTTCGTTGTAAAATCACGAATATTGTTGACTATAAAGTGCTTGAGCACCGGCGTCTCCGCCGAACAAACAGTGATAATGGCATCGTCTGTCCACACAACACCCAGCGGGATGGTCGTATATGCTTCCTGATTGTGTCGAATCTCAACCGATGGAATATCGAACAAAATCAAGACATAATCATCATTCACATCCACACGCGATGACTCCTCATCATCCAGTGCAGCACGTATATCTGCCAGATCTACGTTATAACGTCTGGCAATCTCCAAGCTTTCATCCTGCGTCGGCGCCGTCAGATTTATCCACATACCGGGTATAAACTCATCAATCTGTCTGAATTTTCCGTTATCTGTAATGTACTTACTGATCATATCCTTTTCGCCTCATCGTTTCCCTTTTTTAAGTGACAGAACCCCACTATCACATATTTTAACACGACTTGCGTCATTCGGAAACCCCTAAATATATTTCTTTAAATAAATATTCACTCTGCCTTTGCGTGTCTCACTTCCAGCGCCACAATACTGAAACTTTCCATAGCCACGAACCGAGAAACTATCTCCATCCTTTAAGACCAGACTGTTGCGTTCCTCTGTCCTTCCATTCCGTGTGACCTTCTTCGCCCGAAACAGATTCAATGTCTCATTTCGGGAGCATTTTGTGACTGCCGCAATGATCGCATCAAACCGTGGTGCACTGACAATCACATGAAGCTCTTCCTTTGTCGGCTTCAGATCCTCGATCTCGCCCTCCACCATAGATGTTTTCACGTTCGTATGTTTTATCTTGGTCAGTTGCTCCATAATATATGCAGCAATATTCTCCTGACAGAAAATATATGCCCGCTTTCCATCCTTTACCAGAATGTCACCGAGCACGGAACGTTCAATCCCTAAATTCATAATCGCACCGAGAAAATCCCGGTGGCTTAAATCTTCCGCAAATTTTTCTGACAATGGTTCTACCAGAACAATGGAGATTGGGAATACACCCGCATATCCAAACAATTCTTCGGAACCAAACTGTACCATCTGCCGCTCACACTCCGGCGTTCCACCGAAGCAGGTCATTCCCACAAAGGAGAACTCTGCCTGCTTCTCATAGATCACCGCAAGCTCCGCGGGTGTCAGGAATCCGGTGTATGTATAAATATTTTGCCTGTATGCACGCTTCGCCAGATCCTGCAAACGTGCTATCAATACCTGTTCTTCGTTCATATCTACTGATTCATAGATTAGCCAAGAATCGCCTTATCGTTCGCGAATTCCTCGCCACTTGCCTCTTCAAACTTGTGAAGCAGATCACCAACCGTCAGCTTCTTTTTCTCTTCGCCACGGATATCCAGAATGATATTTCCATCCATCATCATGATCAGACGGTTCCCATGTGCGATCGCATCCTTCATATTATGTGTAATCATCAAAGTTGTAAGGTTGTCGCGGTTGACGATCATATCTGTCGTCTGCAATACCTTCGCAGCTGTCTTCGGATCAAGTGCGGCTGTATGCTCATCGAGAAGCAGAAGCTTCGGCTTTTTCAAGGTTGCCATCAGCAGTGTAAGTGCCTGTCTCTGACCACCAGACAGAAGTCCTACCTTCGATGTCATACGATCTTCCAGTCCAAGTCCCAATGTAGCCAGCATCTCGCGATACTTAGCATGCTCTTTTTTCGTGATTCCTGCCTTTAATGTACGGCTGTCTCCACGGCGGAGTGCCAGAGCCAGATTTTCCTGAATCTCCATCGTCGCTGCCGTTCCGGTCATCGGATCCTGGAATACACGTCCGAGATATTTAGCACGTTTGTATTCCGGAAGCTTTGTCACATCGGTATCTCCTATGATGATCTGTCCCTGATCGACCGGCCATACACCAGCGATTGCATTTAACATCGTAGACTTACCTGCTCCATTTCCACCGATGACGGTTACAAAATCGCCATCCTCCAGTGTCAGATTGAGTCCCTTTAATGCCATTTTCTCATTGACCGTTCCCGCATTGAAGGTCTTATAAATATTCTTCAGCTCTAACATAGTATTTACGCCTCCTTATCTGCGGATGCCGCAAGCTTCTTACCCTTATTGAAATGTTTTCCCTTCCAGTAAGGTACTGCAAGGAACACTGCTACTATGAGCGCCTGGAACAGCTTCAACAGATCGGTGTCGACACCAAGCCAGATAACAATCTGCAGCACGATAAAGTAAATCACACCACCAATACCGACCGACAGAAGCTTCAATGCGAAGTTCTTGAAGATGCGGCTGAAGATTGCCTCACCGATAATGACAGATGCCAGACCGATAACGATCGCACCTTTACCCATATTGATATCTGCAAATCCCTGATACTGTCCAAGACATGCACTTGAAAATGCAACTAATCCATTGGAGATCATCAGACCAAGTACTTTGTTGAAGTTCGTGTTGATACCCTGTGCACGTGCCATGTTCTCATTACAACCCGTTGCACGAAGCGAACTACCAAGCTCTGTACCGAAGAACCAGTACAAAATTCCGATTACGACGATCATAAATATAAATACTACAAAAATTGAATTCTTATAAAATGCAACTCTCTTTATGTAACGAAGGGAAACTGCCAGATCATATTTGTCGACATTGATCGGCTGATTTGCTTTTCCCATAATCTTCAGGTTTACACCCCACAAACCAAGCTGTGTCAGAATACCTGCTAAGATTGCCGGAATTCCCATTGTCGTATGGAACAAACCAGTTACCAGACCTACAAGCATACCTGCAAGTGTCGCGATCGCCATTGCGGCTGCTACATGATAGCCTTTCTGCATCAACATAATACATACGGCTGCTCCCGTACACATTGTTCCATCGACAGACAAATCGGCGATGTCCAGAATTCGGAACGTAATGTACACGCCAATCGCCATAATACCCCAGATCAGACCCTGGGCAATCGCGCCTGGCATGGCATTAAATAAAGCACTTATATCCATTTTTTTCTCTCCTTTATTTTTCTTCAATAAAAATCGGGTAGAAAAACTCTACCCGACTAATATACTATACTTATACAACAAAAATCAAGTAAATGCGCTTGTTTTCGCTATGTTTTTCGATTACTCGTTTGTGATTGCTTCGTAATCATCCGGTACGCTGATACCAAGTTCGTCACAGATATCCTTGTTGTACTTCTTTGTAAACTGAGGTGCATACTCGATTGGCATCTCTTCAATCTTTGACTCACCCTTCAGAATCTTTGCTGCCATCTTACCTGTTGCAACACCCAGATCATAGTAGCTGATGGAAAGTGTAGCAACTCCACAACCCTTACAGATACCTTCCTCGCCGGCAACAACCGGAGTCTTTGCTGGCATACAGATATTCTTGATGATCTCTGTATTCGCTGCAACGGTGTTGTCTGTTGGAACGTAAATGACATCACTTGCATTCGCTGCAGATGTTGTGACTGTTGAAAGGTCGTTAGAATCTGAGAATGAATAATACTCACATGTATATCCAAGCTTCTCCAGAGCTGCCTTTACTGTATCGACCTGATACTGGGAGTTTGCCTCTGCAGAACAGTACAGAAGTCCAACTGTCTTTGCATCCGGGAACAGCTCCTTGATCATGTCTGCCTGGCTCTCCAGTGGTGCAAGGTCAGAAGTACCGGAAATATTTCTGCCGACTGTACCATTGAAATCCGGTATCTCCAGTGCAACGCCATATTCTGTTACAGATGTACCAAGAATTGGAATCGTATCTGTACCAGCAGCTGCTGCCTGCAATGCAGGAGTCGCATTTGCAAGAATCAGATCCACATCACTACTTACGAAACCATTGATGATCGTTGCACATGTATTTGCATCACCCTGTGCATTCTGCTCATCAAACTTAATACCATCTTCACCAAACTCCTCTACCAGAGCATCCTTAAATCCCTTTGTTGCAGCATCGAGTGCCTCATGCTGTATCAGCTGGCAGATACCTACGGTATAAGTGTCCTTATCCTTACCGCCGCCACAGGCGCAAAGGGAAAGTGACATTGCAGCGACAGATGCAGCTGCAAGTAATTTCTTTAATTTTCTCATGATTCTCTTCCTCCTCGACGATATGCACCGCTTCGTTGCATATCCATTTTCTTTACTTTTTTATTGCTCTAACGGGTTAATGGTTTAGTGCAATAAAGCATTACAGTAACAGATTAAACCACGATTTTTTTAAATTGTCAAGTTTTTGTAACCTTTTTTATGCCCCACGTGTATAATCTGTGAAAGGCCTTTTGAAACAGACGGAGGATATGACTATGAAGATACCAATACGGATACTGATCGATCGCTATCAGTCCCATTTATACCGGATTGCATTCAGTATCTGTCAGAACCGCGAAGACACAGAGGATGTCGTGCAGGACACCTTCCTGCAATATCATATTCTGAAGAAGGAGTTTGAAGATGAAACCCATATCCGCGCATGGCTGATGCGGGTTACAATCAACAAATCCAAGAATACGGTTCGCGCATTCTGGCGGAAACACCGGCAATCCCTGGAGAGCTATATGGAAGAACTGGATTTTCCAGACGCTGAAAGCAGTGCCCTGTTTGAGGCAGTGCTGCAGCTCCCGGAGAAACAGCGCACCGTCATTCATCTCTTCTATTATGAAGATTACACGATCAAAGAAATCGCAGAGATTCTGCATGTAAGCGAGAGCAATGTCAAGGTTCGCTTAAACCGTGGACGTGCCGCTCTCCGAGAAAAGTTAAAGGAGGAGGGCGCATATGTGCGAAGCACATATTCAGGATGCGCCGACGACCTGCCGCCGAACGGATGTGAGGGGGCACTACCACAAAAGGAGGATTGGAACTATGACGAATCATGAAAAATATAAGCAGGCATTTGACTGCCTGACGACCGACGCAGAGATTAACTTAAATCCGGCATCCATCCGGCGCAGCCGCACAACCCGTGTTGTCCGGCGCCTGTGCTATGCTGCCGCATGTCTGGTCATGCTGTTTGCCGCATCAAACGGCATCTGTTTCGCAGCAACCGGCTCCTCGCTCGTACACACAATCATTGTTATGGCAAATGGCTCGAACGTAGAAATCTCCGAGGACGGAAGTTCCGTTACATTTACAATTGAGTCAACCGGCGATCTCTCTTACACGACCGCCGAGAATGGACGCCTGTATTTAACGCTTAACGGCGAAAAAACAGACATCACCGATCAGTGCAGTGAAACCGACTATTACCGGCATGATTATACCGATTCCGAAGGCAATAAGCATGTCCTGATCGCTGGTGGAACCGTGGAAAGCTATGGCTGGGCAGAGTACATTTTCAATTCAGAAGGGAAATACATCTTCAACACGATGAATATTCCAACGGACGAAGCAAATCCGAACGATGTACCTGCATGGTTCTCAAAGGCAGAAAAAGACCTGGGACTTGACGCAGACGCTCTGTTGGAACAGGGCGGTTCCTACAGTATAGACGAAAACGACGTCGAACAGTCTGTAACCATGACAGAATCTGCACAATAATCGATTTTGCCGTTGCAACTGCCCCCTGTATCCGCTATAATCAAAATAGACTGTTGTGCAAAATATGCAAATTATCATGCACTTTTTGTACGAATTGATTAGTAACAGGGGGTAATTTTAATGATAGCCGGAAAAGAAGAAATCGAACGTCAGAAAATATTCGGTCGTGACCACTTTGTATATGAAGAAAATTCCTACTTTATTGATGTCAATGATGACTCCGAGCGTATGTGGTTCCAGAACCGGATTGGTGTACCAAATTATAAATGGTTTCAGGAAGGCACAGGCGACAAGCATTGGGTTCTCTACAATCCAATCTGTTTTATGCCAACGAAAAACTGGAATGGAAAAAAGATTCTGAAATTTAACTACCGGGAATTCAAAGGCGGACGTCTGGAAGTTCCAATCAATGCAAGTAGCTGCTGTGGTATGTTCTCCTGGGTAACGCTTCCGGAAGGCTTCCAGATCGGCGGACTGTTCAACACACGTGGCATCAAAGATATGAATCTGATGTTTGCAGGCTGCGTTATGCCGAAGGGCTTCTCACTCGGTGACCATTTCCACACGAAGGAAGTGAAGGATATGCGTTATATGTTCTACCAGAGCTCGGTATCCGAGGCATTTGATTTCGGTAAGATCTTTGATACCTCACATGTCACGAACATGGAGTACATGTTCTCAGAATGCCGAATCCCGGATGGTCTGAAGTTCCCAGAACGATTCCTGACAGAGCAGGTAACGAACATGGATCACATGTTCTACGAGAGTGTGTTCCTTGGAAAAGCAGATTTCGGAGATGGATTCGTTGTATCGCCGGGTACGAACACAAACGATATGTTCACGGACTGCATGTTCGGGGACGAGAAAATTGATAACCAGTATAACCAGGATTTCAATTACGTAAAGTCCAGATTAAGTTAACGGTTAACGGAATTTGCATATATAACTAAAAAAAAACCACATGGATACATTCTACGCAGACGCGCTCTCGCTCGGTTCAGCACGTAGCGGTACTAAATTCGTGCTACGCACTCATTAAGTGCCGACGTGCTTCAACGGTCTGCTTTAGAATTGTATCCATGTGGTTTCTTTATTTACTTTATTGGCTCTGCAAATTCCTTACGTTATACCTCAACTTTCCAGTTCCTTCTCCATCATATTCCGAATTGTGTCTATGTCAGTAAATATCAGCTTTATTCCGCGATTATGCATTGCCAATACTTCATTTAAATTTTCTACCAATAATTTATCCAACTTTTTATGCACAGTTATCGGTTTTTGTTGAATTGTGTGCACATGATCAAAATATTTTTGAGTTACAGGAAACGCATTTTGTATCAAAAAAGCATTTTCCTTTCCTGCAAATAAACCAATCACAATTGTATTACACTTTCCATATCGCTTCTTTTTGTTTTCAATAATTTTCTTATATTTTTCTGCTTGTGAACTAATTGGTATCATCCATTATAAATCCAAGTTCTTCTTATCTTGAATCGCATAATAATGCGGTCGATAATTCCCCTGTTCCTTATTACTCATTAAATATTTATCTTGAACCATATCAAAAAATTCATCTTTGATATGGTATGAATATCCCTGCCGTATTTTCATAAATATTTTCTCCTATTATAAATATTTCCCCACCAGCTTACGCTGATGAGGAACATTTACAAACTATACTATTTCTATCCCACCTGTATAGCAAGTGGCTTTATTTACGAACTGAATTATTTATACCCCGCACCATCAGCAAGCGGCAAACATTTACTTCTAAATCCAGTATATACAGTATCTAAGAAATAATCAACTGCTTTTTTCTAATTCACAAAATATTCATAAACATTTTGAAACGAGATTCCTATAAATAATATATTGGTATTACTTCACATATTTTCGGTAGAACGTATCGAGTTCCAGCGGCTTATCGTAGTAGTACCCCTGGATACATTCGACGCCTGCGTTGCGCACGATGGAGAGTGCTTCCACCTTCTCAACACCCTCAGCGCAGACAGCGATTCCAACTTTCTTGCAGTAGCTGACGATGAACTCAATCAGCGCTTTGTCTTTCGGCTTCTCGGTAATGCTTCTCGTCATTGTATGGTCAAGCTTTACCATGTCAGCAGGGATATCCTTGAGTACGGTCAGTGATGCATATCCGGTTCCGAAATCATCCAGTGCAATGCGGATACCTGCATCCTTGAAGGTCTGCAGGACATCCGATAGAAATGACGTTTGCTCCACACGGCAGCTTTCTGTCAGTTCCAACATGATTGCATCATGTGGAATCTGGTAATGATCCAGCCGTTCCACAACATAATCCAAAAGCTCCGGATCTTTAAATTGTATGTAAGAGACATTAATCTGCAAACGTTTTAATGGCATATGTCCGATCTGCTCCCGCCACTTGGCGAGTGTCTGCAACGACTGATCGATCACCCATTTGCCAACCCGGATGATCTCCTTGGAACTTTCCAGAATCGGAATGAAATCCATCGGTCCGATCACGCCGAACTCCGGATGGGTAAATCGCAGCAACACTTCCGCTGCATCGCACACCTCCGATTTCGTTTCCACGATTGGCTGCATCACAATGCGGAAATATTTACAGCCTTCCTCGACACATTCCCGGATCGTGTCTTTCAGTCTCGTCGTATATTTCTTCTGTACAAATAATTCGTTACTATAGAATACAACATCTTCCGTATTCGTAAGCTTCGCATGGTCAAGCGCATAGAACAGGTTGCTCTGGATCTGATCCAAAAACTCTCCATCCTCCGGGAAGAAAGTTGCCGCTGCTTTGAACCGCAGATGCACCGCCTGTCCGGAAACAACTAAATTCTTCATAAAATTCTGTACAAAATTCTTATACTCTACAATACGCTCTACACCAGCATCCTGCATAATAATCGCAAAATTCGCGCCATCCATACGAAATACATGACAATTATGCCGTACACCATCAAGCAGTTTTTCCCCAATCAACGCAAGCACCCTGTCACCATACGCATAGCTGTACTCTGCATTGATCCGCTTGAAGTTCTCCAGACCAATCATCAGGATTCCTCCATGCACATGATCATCTAACAGTCGATTCAGCTCACTTCGAAACTGGTACACAGTCCACAGATTCGTAACCGCGTCAATCTTTGTCTGGTGTCCCATATTTGTAACAAGTCCACCAAACCACGCTGCATTCCCATCTGCATCATAAGTCATATAGCCGCGGCAATTGACCCACACATACTCCCCCTGTGCGTTCTTGATGCGGTATTCACAGTTGTGATATGGCATCACACCACGAAACAACTCCATGATGTTTTCCGTATATTCCTCAACATCCTCCGGATGAATCCGGCTGATCCATTCCCGTGTAGAGTCTCCAAAGATTTCTCCTGGCAATCCAAAATATTCCACTGCCGATGCCGACCAGCGTGTTGTATCCTCTTTTATATTTCCATAAAATAAAAATGTCTTGCCCGGCGCATTTGCTGCCAGGTCAAAATAACGTGACTCAAATTCTGATCTGTCCACTCATACACGCTCCTTCCCTCTTGCTTTTCATTTTCATGTGTATGCATATCAGAATGTTTATATCTTTTGCATTCCAGTTCTTACTTATTATATAAGATGTTTTCCAAATACGCAATACAAACTGCCAGAATATGAAAGCAATCGTGCAGAACCGTTCCAATTCCTTCCGGTTCCTTCCGATACGCACGATAGAGGCTGTTGAAGCTTGTCTGCGCAAAACATGCTTGTATTGCTTCCCGCATATTCGGCAGGATTGCCAGCATATCACGCATATAGATATGCAGCTGTTTCTCGTAGCGTATATGTGCGAAAAATCCCCCGGTGTACCGCATCGTATGTGGATACGTGAAGCGATCTGCCAGATAATGCGCCGCCTTCCCCAGCCGGTAATAATCGTACACCGACAGCTTATCCCGCTTCCGCAGCACGCGGTACATCCGGTTGACGAAAAAACGAGACCCTTCTGCTGTATGACCACCGATCAGCATACGCCGATGATCATTGAGCGACAAAGGTCCCGCATCTTTTTGTTGTCTATGTGCGCACAGCAACTGAAAATATCCGTGGATGTATGAACATTTGTCAACATCCGGCATGATATTTCCAATTACAAATGCGTATTTTTTGAATGGTTCTTCTATCTCAAATGCACGTGCAAGATAACGCCCTAAGGCAAGATGATCTTTAGTTTGCATAAATCGAATCCCTACTTCTGCTCTTTTATTTCCAGCTCCGGCTGCATCGAAGCGACTTTCGTGTTCGCCGGGATGGATGTCGTGACAAAAGAGTTGCCGGCTACAACAGAATTCTCGCCGATCACAGTCTCGCCACCTAAGATAGTAGTATTCGCATAAATCACAACATTATTCTCGATGGTCGGATGACGCTTCACACCGGAGAGCAGCTGTCCTTTGCGTGTCGAGAGTGCACCAAGCGTCACGCCCTGATAGATCTTCACGTGTTCGCCGATCGTTGTCGTCTCACCGATCACGATTCCCGTGCCATGATCGATACAGAAATATTCACCGATCGTTGCACCCGGATTGATGTCAATACCGGTCAGTCCATGTGCATATTCCGTCATGATACGTGGAATATATGGCACATTTAATTCATACAGGACATGTGCATACCGATATACAAAGATTGTGAAGATGCCCGGATAAGAAAGAATGATATCCTGATGATCCTTCGCCGCCGGATCGCCGTTAAACTCGGCATCGACATCCTTTAAGATCATTGCCTGAATGTCCGGAATCTTCGCAATAAATGTCGATGTATACTCCTCTGCTTTCGCACGGATCTCCGCATCCTGCAATTCCCTGTTATCAAACTTCAATGCCACACGGATCTGCTTGAACAGCCGCTCATACAGGATTGCCAATGTGCTTCCGGCGAAATTATCCTTCGACACATATGCCATATTCTCGGAACCGAAAAATCCCGGAAATGTAACCGTACGCAGTCCTTCTATGATTGAAATGATCGCATCCCGGTCCGGCACGCAATCTCCAAGTGACATATCAAAAATCTTCTGTGCTTCGTAATTTTCCTTCAGGCGCGCGGTCGCCTCCTGAATCGTTTTATTTACAATTGTTCCCATGACCTGCCTCCAATATCTATTCAAATCATAACCACCTCACACCCTCAGATGCATATGCCGGTCTGTATTTTATACCGGACGCATATATTGCAATTCTGTTCATACTATATTATGATATAGAAAAATTGCGCGGATGTGCAATGACTATTTATATTTTCAATATTTATACTATACTATTATAAAACAAAAAAGTCCAAGGAATTTTTCGGAGGAACTATGAATAAGAAAGCATTGATCGCTATGAGCGGCGGTGTCGACAGCAGCGTGGCGGCCTTCCTGATGAAGGAACAGGGCTACGAATGCATCGGTGCCACCATGAAATTATATCAGAATGATGATATCGTCATCAACAAAGAACACACCTGCTGTTCCTTAGACGACGTGGAGGATGCCCGTGCGGTGGCACATTCGATGGGCATGGATTATTATGTCATGAACTTCAAGGAGCATTTCAGGGAGCAGGTCATGGACAAGTTCGTGCACTGCTACGAATGTGGCATCACGCCGAATCCCTGCATCGACTGTAATCGCTATCTGAAATTCGAATATCTGTACAAGCGGGCACAGGAGCTTGGGATGGATTACGTTGTCACCGGACATTATGCGCAGATCGTACAGGATGAGGCAACCGGGCGCTACCTGTTGAAGAAAGCGGTCGATGCAGGCAAAGATCAGAGCTACGTGCTCTATTCCCTGACGCAGGAGCAGCTTGCGCACACGCAGTTTCCACTCGGCGGCATGCCGAAAAGCGAGACACGTGCCATTGCGGAAGCACATGGATTTGTGAATGCGAAAAAACACGACAGCCAGGATATCTGCTTTGTGCCGGATGGAAATTATGCAAATTTCATCGAACAACATGCGTGCAAGACTTACCCGGAGGGTGATTTCGTCGATGTTCATGGCAATGTCTTAGGACGGCACAAGGGAATCATCCGTTACACGATCGGACAGCGCAAGGGGCTTGGACTGGCACTGAAAGAACCGATGTATGTCATGGATGTGGACATCGAGAAAAATCAGGTTGTCCTTGGGCGAAATGAAGACCTCTTCTCGAAGCGTCTTGTCGCGGATGATGTGAATCTGATCTCGATTGACCACCTGGATGCCCCGATCCACGTCACGGCAAAAGTGCGCTATCGTCATACGGAAGCACCCGCAACCGTGAATCCGCTTCCGGATGGAAGGATTGAAGTGATCTTCGACAATCCACAGCGCGCGATCACCAAAGGACAGGCAGTTGTCTTATATTATGGTGACATCGTCGTCGGTGGCGGCACAATCTGCGAGACAGAAAAATTATATTAAATTATTTCCTGCATAAAAAGAACTCGTAACAATTACATGCATACGCAAGTATGTTTGTTTACGAGTTCTTTTCTATTTCATTCATTATGCTTGAGATATTCCAATATTGGAATTATAATTGTCGTTCCGCATCTTCAACTCCACCATACCCATACAGACATGCCATATAATTCATAATGTCGTAGGTCAGGTTGCCGCCAGCCTGTGCGATATCGGTCACAAACTTTCCAAACAAAATAAACGTCCGGTCTCCATAAGCCGCAATATCGCTGCGCAGTGCTGATTCGATTGTCTCCTGTGCATCATTTGTATAGATAAACCGTACATAACCTGCCATCTTCGGATAATTCTCGATGAATTTCTGCAGCCAGTCTAACTGGATCTGTATGAGGTCTTCTTCAATGCCGATCCGTTTCTCACTACGCTCTACCTGCAAAGCATTTCCTGCCTTACAATCCTGCAGATAGCTTGCAAGCAGATCATTCGTCCATGCCAGATACCTGCTCTTTCGCATGATAAAAAATGTATTCCAGTCGTCCGGATAGATGGTACTTCCAAACAACTTCCACTCCGCATCAATAATCGCCGCAATCGTTTCCTCGCGGTCAAACGGCACTTCCTTACTCCACTCATGTGCCAGTCCCATCTCTTCTTCGAGATCATATTTTGATTTCTCTGTTGTCTTTTCTTTTGCCGCCTGCTTCAGATCATTCACATACTCTCGGTAATTTGCTTCCATCTCGGCATCCTCCACGGCACCAAAATCACCACGATCCACACGCTGTACCAGATCCTGTGCATAAACATCGAGAAATGTATCCGTGCCCTTGACGACACCCTGCATTTTAAGCTCCATCAACAGATATTCCGCAATATCCTCAAAACAGGACACGATCTCGTCCTTATAATTTGTCTCGTAGGCACTATACGTACGTCCTTCCCATGCCGCTGCCTGATTCGGAATCACTGCGATCCGGTCAAGGATCGGAGTCACGCTGTCAATGAGTGACAGGCTCTGCATGCCCTTCCGCATCCATTTATAATAAGGCGCATACTTCTGATTTAAAAGATAAATGATTTCCATTGTATACTGCATGCCCTTTGCCACACAGAGATTGGCTGTCACATAATCCTGTCTTGCCATCATACGTGCATAATTCGTCTGCGCTGTCTGTGCAAATCCATGCAGCTTTTCTGCCAGACGCATCATCCATACCTTCGTCGGATAATATTCAAGCAGGCTCTCCCGAATCTTTGTAAATGCACTGGCATCATCCCGGAACACCATTCCATTGGTCGCAGCCGCCAGCTTCTCTTCCGAGATCTGCCGCCAGCTATCCGGGAGAATATAACCGCCCTCCGCAGTTTTCTGTACCTTCACACCAAGCAGATTCTCATAGAACTCGCGCACAGAAGAGACACCTCTTCTATGTGACAACACCTTGTTGACCGAGTTTGTCGGTGCTTCAATCCCATTTTCACGCAGGAATTCATCACCGAAATCAACCAGAAGCTGCTCATACGATTTCTGCAGCATGCCTCCGATGCTCCGGTAATCCTCCTCCGAAAGCCACAGGCAGAATCCCAATGCAAAATCATGATCGCGTGAAATGGCATCGTCATAGCCGAAGCATTCCGAACCCTCTCCAACAAGTCCAACGGCAATCCGTGCCTCGTAATTCGGAAATTCCTCATGGATCATCTTCGCACCATGCAGTTCATAAAAACGCTTGCAGATATGCAGCCAGTTATTCTCTGCATTTGGCTGAACCGTATCCTCCGACAACGTATCCACGTAATCCTGCTGTGTCTGCACTGCTTCCTTTGCGCCAATTTCCTGCGGTACTGTGTCCGCCTGTGCTTCTCCCATATGGACAATATTCGTCAGATATTTTACAGAAGAATTCGTTTTCATATCCGCAGTCAAAACCGCGGTCTGTTCTTCTTCCTCTTCTTTTTTCAACTCCCCGGCATAATATTTTGCCTGCTTATAGCGCTCTTCGATTTCCAGATATGCATCCGATTTGCCGACATGCTTTTCCATCTCCTGCATCGCCTGCATATAATAATCAGCACCCTGCACATACGCTTCACGCATGCAAAGCGCATCGCCCATCATCGCAAGCGCCGTACTGTAATGGAAATCGCGCTTTCCATCCCATTCAAAGATACGGAGCGCACGCTCCAGACACTGCAATGCTTCCTCATACATGGCAGACGCCGTTGTACCATCTACCAGCTGTCCGTTTGCACCCATGGCAGCACCACCTGCAAGCTGCAGCAATACCTGTGCCAGATTGCACCGGGTTGTTGCCTGCTCCATCCATGCATTCTGCTGCAGGTCTACAACCGCAAGTGCCCGCCGGAATGTCTCCTCCGCCTTTTTCAGCTCCCCGCTTCCCTGATAGACAAACGCCCAGTTGTTATAGAGAGTTGCAAACCGGTAATCTCCCGCGGAAAGTTTCTCCCGATAAAGCACCTCCACACGCTCAAACAGATTCTGTGCTTTCATATAATATCCAAAGGTACGATACGCATTTGCCACATTTAACAGGCTCGTTGCATATTCCACTGTACCTTCCATGCCCATTTTTACAAGTATATCTTCAATATCCGCACAATACCGAAGTCCCTTTGCATTCTGATTTGTATCCCTGCATAACCCCATCATTTCATTCAGCAGAGAAAGTGCCGATGCATAATCCCGCTCATCCATCGCCACTTCAATATTGGTCGTCAGAAACTCCTCTATATCCTCCAGAGAATGCGTTCCAAACATATTGTCATAATCCATCAATACCTGATTGATATCCATCAGTCGTACCTCCTCTTTTCCCCGAATGTTCCTATGCACACGCCTTTTGCTGCATTGCATCCACAATGCGGTTTCGCACCAGCTTTGCAATCTGATCCGTTGTAAGCCCCTCATACTCTTCCGGATAAATCGCTGAGAGAAAATGCACCTGTGTTCTGACACGCCGCAGAGAATTGATCTCAAATGGTTTATAGGAATCTATCAACAAAACCGGAACAATCGGACAATTCGCACGTACTGCGCATTTGAATGCCCCCGGCATAAATTCCTTGATTGCATTCCGGTTGTGAAAATATCCGCCCTCCGGAAACACGATATATCGTCTGCCTTTTTTTACTTCTTTTGTCACTTTACGAACCGCCTCAACCTGACTTTTGATATCTGTCTTATCAATCCGGCAGCCGTCGATCAATGTAATAAACTGATCGACAATAATCATCTTCGAACGCTTCGCATCCATCATAACCGTACAAGGCTTCTTATGGGCGTCCATAATTCCAAGCGCATCGTATTTACCCTGATGATTGGCATATAACACATATCCGCCCTCCGCCGGCAGATTCTCCATGCCAGTCACACTCGTCCGAATCCTGCCATTTCGTTTCATGACACGAATCACACGAAGCGCCACGCGATAACGGTCTGCTTCTGAATACCGCTCCGAGTTTTTCTCTATATAACTTCCCCTCGCCAGATAGTAAATAATATATGGCAAAGAGACAATAATCACATACCAAAAACGCAACATTTTATCTCTCCGTCAAAAAAATAAAAGGATCTCGTCAAAGACCCTTTTATTGTAACACTGAATTGTTAGAAATAGCAAACCTTTTATGTATTTATTCGCTTTGTTTTGACTTGTAATACTCATCAAACAGCTTATTAGCCGCATCTAATGTCTTATTACTGATATCCGGCAGATCTTTGCCCCATGCGGCAGTTGCCTGCTTAAAGCCTTTCTGCATTGCTTTCTGCATCTCATGCATCTTGTCCTCATCGTCACCAGCGAGAGCACTTGCAAAATCAAACAATCTCTGTGAGGTCTGCTTTACGCCCCAGTATCCATCATCGGAGATATCTTCCTGTGCCTGCGCTTTTGTTGCTGCATCCACCGTAAAATTTCCGTTTGCAAAGATTTTCCAGATGGAATCGTCTCCGTTCGCAATTCCGTACATGCCAGCCTGCTTACCAAGCATCTGGGATACGAGATTCGTGAGACTGTTCTGTCTGCTTTCCTGATCCGCTTTGAGCTGCTTTACCAAAGCTGCGCGGTCTTCCTTGCTCATCTTGTTGATGGAATATGGTGCCTTGGCGCTTTCCTGCGTGCCTTTCTCGTAAACCGCATCCTTCTCTGTCTCAGCAGAAGCCTTCCTCTCAGATGTCTCCGCAGTCTTTGCTGTTACGCTGTAATCAGAAACGGTCTCGCTTGCAGCCTGCATACCTGCCATTGCATTTACTGTCATTCCCATGTTCTTTTGCTCCTTCCTTAGAATTGTCCGCACTTCCCTGTGCTTATGGAGATGGAACCCCATCTCTATTTATATTATCGGTTATTTACCATGTATAGTTAACTCGCCTGCGACAAATTATTTGCCAGCCTCCTTAATGAAATGGGCGAATCCGGTAGGTAACACCTAACTCGTCACAGATTGCCCGGCATTTCGCCTCTTCTTCTCTCGTAATCGTCGTCTCCACGGTACTTAAAATCACCCTGGGCACATATCGCTTCGCATCCTTCGCGAACTTCAGCAATGCATCAAAGGAACCTTCACCGAACTTGCTTCGCACAATCTCCTGATATCTCTTGGCATCCGGTGTGTTCAGACTGATGGAAACCGTATCAATCAATCCTGCAAATTTCGGTGTGATATCTTCGTTCCAGATCAGATCTCCAAGGCCATTTGTATTGATACGAATCGGCTTATCATAATGTGCTTTCAGATATTTTGCGATCTCAAGCAATGCATCCAAGCGCTCGGTCGGCTCTCCAAATCCGCAGAATACGATCTCTTCATATGGCGCAACATCTGTCTTTTCAAATTCCGCAATGACTTCCTCCACACTCGGCTCATGTTCCAGCCACAGAGGCGCATCATTTACCTCCGACACATGGTCACGGGTCTGTCGTTCACAGAACGTGCATGCACACGGGCAGCGATTTGTCAGATTCACATACAATCCGTTATGCACTTTATATAATATCGTCATTGCTTTTCTAACTTCACCGCTCATTTTTTTCACCTGTCAATCTTACATTACTTTCAAACATACGGTTAAATCCAAGCCATTCCGTCTTGTCTGCATTTTCCCGGATAATCTCGGTAAATGTCTGTAATTTTGCATCCATATTATCGGCATGCGCAAGCGCCATCGCCTCGATCAGTGCCGGCTTCTTCGGCGAACCATATTCCAGTTCTCCATGATGCGCTAAAATACAATGCTTCAGTTCATTTGCAAGCTTCGTCGGGAATCCCGGAATCTCACGTATCTTATCCGCAATCATCATCGTGCCCATCACAATATGTCCGACTAACTGTCCCTCATCGGTATAATCGTTCTGCGGAAAATCAGAAATCTCATCGATCTTACCGATGTCGTGGCAGATCGCTGCTGTCACGAGCAGATCGTGATTGACAACCGGATAATTCGCTGCAATGTATTCACACAGCTTCGCCACAGACAGGGAATGCTCCAGCAAACCGCCTATAAATCCATGATGAATAGACTTCGCTGCGGAATGCTTCTTGAACTTCTCTGCAAATTCCTTGTCCTCAACAAAGAACAGTTCCAATAGTTTATGTAAATACTGATTTTTTACACCCTGAATCAGTCCCAGTAATTCCTGAAACATCGCATCGATATCTTTCGTTGAACATGGCATATAATCTGTCACATTGTATTCGCCTTCATCCGCCACGCGCACGCGCTTGACATTTAACTGCAATGCACCGTTAAAGCTCGTCACCTGTGCATCAACACGAATATAATCCATCGGCTCAAAATGCGCAATCGCATTCGAAAGCTCCCAGATCTTCGCATCGACTGTTCCGGTTTTATCCTGAAGCTGCAAAGAGTAATATGTCTTTCCAGCCTTTGTCTTTGCAACCACTTTATTCTTACAGAGATAGATTTCCGATACCATCTCTCCATCACGCAATTCTTTGATATAATTCATGCTCTTTCTTCCTCCATCCTGCGCTTCACTCTTTCCTATTTATATCACTTATATATGCTTTTCGCAAGGGAGGATTCCTCCTTATTCCCATCTGATCCTGTAGCTGCGGTCTACCAGTATTTTTCCACGAGTTTCTGTGCTTCGTCCTCGGTTTTGTCGTAGGATTCTACAAGATTCTTAATCGCCAGATCTTTTGAACCAACCATCTTTTTCAAAAGATCTATAACCGTTTTCTCTGCTTTAACCTTTTCTGATTCAATTTTATCTAATATTTCTTCTGTTTTACTCAATTCTTCCTGTGTCTTATTCAACTTCTCTTCTGCCTGATCTGCCCGTTCCCGTTCTCTCTTCGTATTTGCACGCTCTTCCTGTATGTTCATTGGCTC
>DJEI01000055.1:0-194 GCA_002431865.1 Lachnospiraceae bacterium UBA5902 | reverse complement strand
TTTCTCAAACAATCTGTCGCTTCCGAAACCGATACCTGCATCTTCATAAATAACGCCCACAGCGAATTTACAATAATCTGCACGATATTCTCCGATGCCCGCTCCATGATCTCACGGATCTCATCCTGATTGGATCTGAGAAAATCCGAAAAATCCTGCGGTGTCTGGATACGGTTTATCATCATCAAAAGCGA
>DJEI01000034.1:10370-18741 GCA_002431865.1 Lachnospiraceae bacterium UBA5902 | reverse complement strand
TTTTGGAGCAAACCTGTTGTTTCTTTCTGCTTTGCTCCTATTTTCTTTGCCACTTCCATTCCAGTCTCCTGCTTTTTTGGAGCAAACCTGTTGTTTCGTTCTGCTTTACTCCTATTTTCTCATAATCATAAAAAAGAAACATCCAACCGGTTCTTGCCAGCTGGATGTTTCATTCTCTTGTTGCCTATCGACTACATATATTCATGTACATTACGTCAACTTATACACTCACAAACATTGCAATACTCATGTTCATTATTTATACTTACAGTCACCGCAATTCTCATGTTCAATATTTATACTTACAGTCACTGTAATTCTCTTATTCTGTATTTACACTCACAAACATTGCTATGCTTATCCATTTATTTACTTCCCTTCATACCGATCGTGTCCCTGCAGTCTCGCCATCGCTCTGGCAAGTGAAGCACGGGAAATATGGTATTCCATGATACTCTGCTTCTGCTGCATCTGCTCGATGGCACGCTCCTTCGCAGCCTGTGCACGGAACTCATCGATTTCCTCCGGTTTTTCTGCCGAATAGACAAGTACAACAACCTCGTTGTTCTTGACCTTCAGAAGTCCATCGGAACAGATTGCCACATGTTCTTCTCCATCCGGTGTCCGGAAATGCAGCTCACCGACTTCGATATTCGTCGTCATCTTCTCGTGATGTGCCAGAATCGCCATCTGTCCATCATAGCCGGGGAATTTCAAAATTTCACATGGTCCATCATAAAACACCCGGTCACAGGCTATGATTTTGAGTGAAAATGTATTCATATGCCGTCCCCTTTCTATCCTTTACAGGGTTTCTGCTTTCTTCTTTACATCCTCAATCGTACCGACATTAAAGAAGGCTGCTTCCGGATACTCATCCATCTCGCCATCTAAGATTGCCTTAAATCCACGAATCGTCTCCTTGACTGGTACAAATACACCTTTGACATTCGTGAAGTTCTCAGCTACATGGAATGGCTGTGACAGGAAACGCTGTACCTTTCTTGCACGGTAAACCGTCTGCTTATCCTCATCGGAAAGCTCCTCCATACCAAGAATTGCAATGATATCCTGCAGTTCCTTATACTTCTGCAAAGTCTCCTGCACCTCACGTGCGACACGGTAATGTTCTTCTCCAACGACATCTGCCTCCAGAATACGGGAGGTTGATTCCAGTGGATCAACGGCTGGATAGATACCCTGTTCTACAATCTTACGTGACAATACAGTCGTTGCATCCAGGTGAGAGAATGTTGTAGCAGGTGCCGGGTCTGTCAGGTCATCGGCTGGTACATATACCGCCTGTACCGATGTAACAGAACCATCCTTTGTAGAAGCGATACGCTCCTGCAGTTCACCCAAATCATTTGCCAGAGTTGGCTGATATCCAACAGCAGAAGGCATACGTCCAAGCAATGAGGACACCTCTGAACCTGCCTGTACAAAACGGAAGATGTTATCAATGAATAACAACACATCCTGTTTTTTTACATCACGAAAATATTCTGCCATCGTAAGTCCCGTCTCTGCCACACGCATACGGGCACCAGGTGACTCATTCATCTGTCCAAATACCAGCGCCGTCTTGTCAAGGA
This sequence comes from Lachnospiraceae bacterium UBA5902, assembly GCA_002431865.1. Classification (GTDB taxonomy): domain Bacteria; phylum Bacillota; class Clostridia; order Lachnospirales; family Lachnospiraceae; genus Coprococcus_C. The sequence continues at coordinate 17,146 of DJEI01000034.1, read as the reverse complement.
CGCCGGATTCCTTCATCTCATTCCACAGGTCGTTACCTTCACGGGAACGTTCTCCAACTCCGGTGAAGATGGAATAACCACCACTCTCCGTTGCGATATTGTGAATCAGCTCCTGAATCAGGACAGTCTTACCAACACCGGCACCACCGAACAGGCCGATCTTACCACCCTTTGCATATGGGGCAAGCAGGTCGATAACCTTGATACCGGTTTCCAGCATCTCAACAACCGGGCTCTGATCCTCGAATGTTGGCGGTTCACGGTGGATACACCAGTGCTCTCCATTCTCCAGACTTTCCTTTCCATCCAATGTCTCACCAAGTACATTGAACAGTCGGCCCAGTGTCTGTTCTCCGACCGGAACCTGAATACCAGATCCGGTCGCTGTCACTTCCATATCTCTGCACAAGCCTTCGCTCGCTGCAAGCATAATACAACGGACAACATTATCGCCGATATGCTGGGATACTTCCATGACACATTTCTTTCCATTGTTCATCACATACAAAGCATCCTTGATATATGGCAGATTGCCGTCTGCAAACTCGACATCGACAACTGGTCCGGATACCTGTACGATTTTACCTTTACTTTCCATCATGCGATCATTCACCTCGCTTGTTTCTTCTTTTTCTTCTTGAGTGCCTTGGCTCCACCGATCACCTCGGTGATTTCCTGTGTGATTGCTGCCTGACGCACACGATTAAACTCAATCGAGAGATCATGCAGCATTGCCTGTGCATTGTCCGTTGCCGCCTGCATCGCCATCATTCTGGCATTTTCCTCACTTGCGGACCCCTCTACAAGAACACCATACATAAAACCTGTTACATAGTTATACACCAATTTCTCCAAAACCTTCTTCGGAGATGGATAGATCAAAAACCAGTCGTCGGATTGCTCTGCTGCCTCACGGTCGCTGTTTCCAAGTCCCTTCTGCGAATCCTCCAGCAACTCCTTTTTGATAAACTCATGCGTCTTGAGCGGCAGGATTTCCTGCACCTCAACCTCTTCCTTCATGCTGTTTACCATCTTCGTATAGACAACATATACCTCGTCAAATTCTTCCTCCTTATATAACTCGACGATACGCTCTGTGATCATTCGCGCACGGTGGATAGAAGGATTGTTTGCCGAATAACAGAATCCCTCTTCCAGTTTATATCCTTGGGAAGAAAAGAAATGTCGTCCTAACTCTCCAACTACAAACAAACGGTAGGAATCCGCCTCATCAACCAGCTTCTGTGCTTCTTTTAACACATTGTGGTTATATGCGCCCGCCATACCTTTATCGCCTGTTATAACGATAAATGCACGCCGTTTGGTCTTCTCCAGCAGATCCTTGCCACGGTTATCAAAGAACAGATGCTGCATATCCGGGAAATGCAACAAAATATCTGCAATCTGTTCCTGCAATCCATAGAAGTACGGCTCGGTATTCTCCAGCTTCTGTCTTGCTTTCCGAAGCTTCATCGAAGACATCATATACATTGCCTTCGTGATCTTCATCGTGTCCTGGATACTTTTGATACGTGTGGAAATTTCTCTTGCATTTGCCATTTAATTCCCTCCGTTTTCGTCTTCCAGGCTCCTCTGCTTATATTCATTCGCTGCCTGTATGATTGCATCCTTCACATCGTCTGCCAGATCCTTGGAAGAATCCAGACGCCCGATAATATCTGCATGATTCTTTGCAAAATCATCCAGCAGTCCAAGGCGGAATGCCTTGATCTTCTCAATCGGAAGATCACTGAATACATGCGCATTGGCAGCAACCAATGTAATAACCTGCTCTGCCATTGTAAATGGACGTCCAAGTGGCTGCTTCAACAGCTCCATCAGTGCACGTCCATGCGCTAACTGTTTCTTCGTGTTCTCATCCAGATCGGAAGAAAACTGTGTAAAGACCTCCATCTCACGATACTGTGCCAGATCAATACGGATACTTCCGGCTGCCTTCTTCATCGCCTTTGTCTGCGCCGCACCACCGACTCGGGATACGGAAAGTCCGACATTGACGGCCGGACGCTGACCAGCGAAGAACAGCTCACTTTCCAGATAGATCTGTCCATCTGTGATAGAAATAACATTTGTCGGGATGTATGCAGACACATCGCCTGCCTGTGTCTCAATGATCGGAAGTGCGGTAATACTTCCACCGCCAGCCTCGGCTGTTACACGGGAAGAACGCTCCAGCAATCTTGAGTGCAGATAGAATACATCACCCGGATATGCCTCACGTCCTGGTGAACGCTCCAGCAAAAGTGAGATTGCACGGTAGGCAACCGCATGCTTGGACAGATCATCATAGACGATCAGAACATCCTTGCCCTGATACATGAAATACTCTGCAAGTGCTGTACCTGCATATGGTGCGATATACTGCAATGGTGCCGGATCGGATGCTGTTGCAGCAACGACGATCGTGTAATCCATCGCGTCATTTTTCTTTAACGTATTTACTAACTTCGCGATTGTCGATGCCTTCTGTCCGATTGCAACATAGACACAGATAACATCCTTGCCCTTCTGGTTCAGGATTGTATCCATCGCGATTGAAGTCTTACCTGTCTGTCTGTCACCGATGATCAACTCACGCTGTCCACGACCGATCGGGAACATCGAATCAATTGACAGAATACCTGTCTCCATAGGAACGGATACGGATTTACGGTCTACAATACTTGGTGCCGGGTTCTCAATTGGACGATAACCATCCTGCGCGATATCACCCTGTCCATCAATCGGCGCACCAAGTGCATCCACGATTCTTCCAAGGAATGCATCTCCAACCGGGATACCAGCCATCTTGCCGGTACGAACGACGCGGCTGCCTTCCTTGATCTCTGTATCACGGCCAAACAGGATAACACCGATCTCATCGCGTCTTACATCCTGTACCATACCTTTGACACCACAGTCAAAGAGAACGATTTCACCGTAAAATGCGTGGTCGATACCATCGACATTCGCAATACCATCGCCAACCCAGTTGACAACACCGATCTCCTTATCCTTTGCCTGTAATTCGAAATCTGCAATATCGGCTCGCAGGATGGAAATGATGCTCTCCTCACTGACCGTTATCAGCTTCTTGCTTGTCAGGGACTGGTTGATATGCTTCTGCAGCTGGTCGATACGCCCCTGCTCGCTCCAGTCGTACTCTTTGTTTCCAACACGGATGATGAATCCACTCCTGATGGATGCATCTTCCTTGCCAACGATCTTGATATCCGGATTGTTACATACCTTTGCAAGGAACAAACGAATCCGCTCCATCTGCTCTGGTGTCGGTGGTGTCACATATGTGAGTTCTGCCTGCGCTTCCACCTTCTCCGGTGTCTTCGTCAGTTCAATATATGCCTGCTCGATTTCTTCCAATAATCCGAAATCTTCATTATCACATAAGATCTTTAAGAAGTTCCGGATCTCCTTCGGGAATACCCGGTCAATCACCAGATGCTTCTTCTCCAGCGATACGGTTGGATCTTCAAACTCCACACCGATCTCAGGAACTGCCTCTAAAATATCCTTTACGATCTGCAGATTTGACTTCGCGTTTTCAACGAGCTTCAAATCCGCTGCATAGTCCTTTGCTGCTCGAATCACGTTTCATCACCTGCTTTATCTAAAAATTTGTCGTACAGTGCGTTATCCACCTCTGCACCCTTTTTCTCTCCAACTACCTTAACTGTTGCATTGACAACCATATCGGCAATATCTTTTTCTGCTTTCTTCAGGATCTGTGCCTTCTGGTTCTCTGCATCTGCGATTGCATCTTCCTTTACCTGCTTTGCGGTCTTCTCTGCGTCTGATACAATCCGCTTATATTCTGCATCTGCGGTCTGTCTTGCCTCCTGAAGTACCTGTTTCTTGGCTTCTTCCGCATTTGCAAGACTTGCCTCATACTGCTTTCTTGTTTCCTCTGCTGCCTGCTTGCTCTCGTCCGCTTCCTTGAACTGTCTGTCCGCTTCCTCCTGACGCGCAGCAATGATCTTCTGTACCGGCTTAAACAGGAAAATCCGCATCAACACGAACAAAAGCAGCAGATTGATTATGGTAAGTAATAAATTCCAATCTACCCGGAGCATGTTACCACCCTGCCTTTCCTGTGATTACTTCAACATTACTATGATCATAAGCGCGATAACGAAACCGTAAATAGCAGTTGCCTCTGCAAGTGCACAACCAAGAATCAATGTCTTGTTGATTTTACCTTCTGCCTCCGGCTGTCTTGCGATTGCCTCTGCTGCCTTACCGGTTGCAATACCGATACCAATACCTGCGCCAAGCGCTCCTAAAACTGCAATACCTGCACCAATTGCGATTATCGTACCCATACTAATTATCTCCTTTTCGTTTATTGTTCAATCTCTTCACTGATATACAGTGATGTCAAAAATACAAATACATATGCCTGCAGCAATCCATCAAACAGATCAAAATACAAAGAAAAGACTGCCGGCAGAACAACTGGAACAACCATCTTAATGAGTTCCATAATTACAAATGCACCAAGCACGTTACCAAAGAGTCGCATGCACAGTGACAATGGTCGTGTAAATACCTCTAAGATATTGATCGGAGTGACGATTGCGATCGGTTCTACGAACTTGTGCAGCCACTTCTTCACACCCAGATGATAAATACCTGCCGCCTCAACTAAGACAATACTCATAACCGCAAGTGCGATCGTGACATTCAGGTCTTTCGTTGGGGACTTAAATCCAAACAATCCAATGATGTTCGATACACCAATATACAGCAATACAGTTGTCAGATATGGGACATATGCTTTTCCTTCGGGTCCGATCATATCCTCCACCATACCAGTCAACTTTGTAACAATCGTCTCTGCGATTGCCTGACGTTTGCTGATGTGATCAATCTTCATGTTTCTTGTCAGGATGATTGCCACAAGAACTAGCACTGCCATGATAATCCATGTTACGACCACAGATTCCGATACGTCGATGCCACCGAAGATTGGAATCGTAAAAACGGTCTCACAGTTCAGTTCTTCCATCAGGTCTTTTGCAAGATCTTCCAAAAAAACCATCTCCTTTTCTCGTTTTATCCTTTCTACCCACGTAAAAGTGTATACCTTTTTTTGTCGAAAGTAAAACGTATTTTTCTATAAAAAAACAACCTAAACAGATTGTTATTTTAGCATTTTTAACATAAGTTATAATAATTACGATTTCTCCGTTCTACGAACTCCCGAAATCGTAAATAGTCATGCGCATTCCGGGCTACCGCCCTTCATGTTTATGTCTGTTTATCCGTCAAATAAATAAGTAATTCAGCCTGCAAGCAGTCTCACTACTTATTTGCTTGACGGAATTATTTATCTCACATCACCTGTTCTATCAAATCATAATGCCTGTCAATCGCGGCAAGCATGGCTGGCTCATTTTTCTGTACCAGATTCTGGTAAATGTCCTCATGACACTGCATCAGTTTCTCCCGTGCCGGCTCATCTGCAAACTCGATCACATAGTTGATCCAATCCCGGTACGCATCAGTAACTGCCTCCATCAAAACCGCCCACAGATGATTTCCGGTCGCCTGAATCAGGGTGTCGTGAAACTCTTTGTCCACATCGGTCAGTTCTTTCCCTTCTAGCAGCTTCATCTCATCAAGCTTTGTCTCCAAAATCGGCTCATATTCATAAGAGATCCCTTTTACAATCAGATTCGTACAGACCGCCTTCTCCATCACCCGGCGGAACTCAAATATTTCCTCTTTCGTAATCGTTCCAAGTGCAAGCATCACCGTAAGCGACTGCCGGATTGACTCGCCCACATGCTTCGATACATAGTTGCCAGATCCCTGCATGCGGTCAATCAGTCCCATGCCATGCAGGATGCTGATTGCCTCCCGGATCGAATTTCTTCCGATGCCTAACTCCTCGGCAATCTTCCGTTCCGGTGGAAGCTTACTGCCTAACTGCAGCGATCCTTCCTTGATCCGGCCTATGATATAGGTGATTGCTTTCTCATATTCCTGTGTTGTTTGTTTCTCCATTTCCTTCATCACCTACTCTAACCCAGTCTTTTTGATATACTGCTCGATCATAGCGATCGTACCTACCGTACCAAGCTTCGAGACATTCAGGCACAGATCATAATTTTCTGCCATACCCCATGTCTCTCCGGTATAATATTTGTGATATGCCGCCCGACGCTCATCGGTTGCCTGTACAAGCTTCTTTGCCTGCCGCTCTGAGATTCCGTGCTTCTTCGCGATCGTCTCAACACGCATCGCATCATCCCCGGTCAGGAAAATGGCAAGCTTATCTGGTCGGTCCTTAAATACATAATCACCACATCTGCCTAAGATAATACAATTTTTACCTTCCAGTATCCCGAACAACGCTTTCTTCGGTGTCTCATAAAATACACTCTCACTCTCTGTCTGGGATATCGTGTACATCAATGTATCCATCGGAGTTTCTCCATAGAAATCCGGATACCGTTCATACAATCCATACCCTTTTGCAAGCTCCGAGATGACCGAGCGATCATAAAAGGGAATATGATATATCTGTTCCAACGCATGACCGATCTCATCGCCACAGCAGCCACATTTTCTACCAATCGTAATAATCATAACGAACACCTCCTAATTTCTAATTGCACATATTGTAATGCATATATTTTAATATTATTTCATTTCATATGCGATGTATTGAAACCAAGAAGTTCTAACTGTTCTGATATACATACCATTTTGTCACGCAACCGCCGCCAATTCGCCGTCCATGGCTCAGTGGC
>DJEI01000034.1:9062-10296 GCA_002431865.1 Lachnospiraceae bacterium UBA5902 | reverse complement strand
TCGTGTTCAAACATTGCTGAATAACCCACAGAACACTAAGAACTTCTAAGTTTCAAACATATGCATATTTCACGAATTAATATTAAAATACATGCATTTCATATTCCTAACCATGTGCAATTACCAATTATATCCTTTACCTTCCTTACATAAAATTCGCGTAGACGGATGCGAGCACAACCGTCAGGATTCCGGTGACTGCAATCGCCAGACTACTCATTGCACCTTCCACTTCGCCCATCTCGATTGCCTTGGCTGTACCGATCGCATGGGATGAGGCTCCCATCGCAAGTCCCTTGGAGATCGGCTCCGTGATATGTAAGAGCTTACATACAAACTCGCCCAAAATATTACCAAGCACACCTGTTACAACGATGACGGCAACCGTGATCGTCACATAGCCGCCAAGTTCTTCCGATACGCCCATACCGATCGCTGTCGTGATGGACTTCGGAAGCATCGTGACATATTCCTGATGCGTAAGTCTCATAAGCTTCGACAACACAAATACGGTTGTCAGACTCGTAAGCACACCTGCCGTGATTCCAAGCATCACCGCTTTGACATTCCTCTTTAACAGCTGCCACTGCTCATATAGTGGAATCGCCAAGCACACCGTTGCCGGTGTCAGAAACCAGCTTAAATACACGGCCCCCTTATTGTATGTGTCATAATCAATATGTGCACATACAAGTACGATGATCGTAAGAATCATCGAGATCAGCAATGGATTGAAGATTCCTAACTTAAACTTCTTCTTTAACAATGAACCCGCCAGATACGCAAGCAGACTGAGTGTCACGCCTGCGAACATGGACGTCTGAAATAACTCTTTCATACCTTCTGCTCCTTTGCCTTTTCTTTTGCTTTGGATCTCTTGATCACACATTGGGATACGCATCCGGTCGCACCCATAACTGCAATGAGTGCAACAACCGTAATCACACTGACCGAAATCAACACCGGCTTCAACGTGCCCCACGATGCCATCAGCCCAACGCCTGCCGGGATGAACATGACTGGCATAATCTCGATCAGGAATTTTCCAACATCCTTCACCGCATCCAGCTTAATGATTCCACTGAGCAATCCAACAAATAAAATTACCATGCCATAGATGCTCGCCGGAATCGGCAATGGCAGGAAGTATTTTAACAACTCTCCTAAAAAAGAGATAAATAAAATTAACAGGAACTGTCGTAAATATTTCATAATGACTCTCTTAACTCCTATA
>DJEI01000034.1:5720-8934 GCA_002431865.1 Lachnospiraceae bacterium UBA5902 | reverse complement strand
TATGCAAAAATTTCTACATTCTTTGATACATTTACGACTGTACCCGGTTCATGTACTGCTCCCACAGCATAGCAGCCTGCGTTCCTGTCACATAAACCTGATACGAATCACCTACCGTCTGATCTTCCGGATCAACAAATTCGATTCCCAGAGCATACCCATCTGCATCCCTCTTCATCTCAAAGAGATATGCACCTTCGCAGCTCTTTGGGAAATCTGCTGTCTCTACTACGGAAAGCTCGTAGTCAGGAACCTCGGACTGCAGCACATCATTTGCATCATAATACTTGTAGCCATCACGCACACAGCGGATCAGCTTTCCATCGGTGATACGTATCTTCGTCGTACCTGCATAGCTTTCGGTATAGTTTGTATTCTGGCTGTTGTCCGCCTTCACGATCAACGCTTCCACCGTAAGCTCCACACCATTTTCCGTCACTGCAAATGTATCGATCTGACAGTCGTCAAACCGGAAATGCTCTAGTTCATCTACACTTTTATATGCCATTGTTTTTGTTACCTTTCTTATCATCCGCATGCTGTTTCTCATAAATTCCCACTTGCTGTGCCAGATCCTTAAACTTCGTCTCTAAGCTTGACAGTTCAATGGTCAGCATAAACGTTTTCATCATCAATACCGCAATAATGAACAAATATACTACATTTGCAGGCGATATCATTCCCATTTTATCAGTGACCCAGTACACGATCTGTGGAAATACGGATAATATAATCAGCAAAAATGCAAATATAATCCAAAACAGTGCATATTCAATCTGCATCTTTGAATGCCGTATTCTCCAAATAACATACAACAAACTGATGACTGACATTGCAATCAAAAATATTCTTAACATGACTGACATAATACGTTACCCCTCTCTTTTCATAATAATGTGTCGGCTGTCCCGCTTCCGAAAGCTCTGAATCACTAAAATTGACATCAGCATCCGAAGCATATACATGGCTGATTTTGAAAAGTTGAGATAGCTCGTACCTGCTGTCCGTTCATCCATCTCCACCTGCACCTCTGCAATATTCGCTCCCTGCTTCAGCAAATAAGAGATCGTATCCGGTTCCGGTCCATAATTCATATTGACCGAAAATTCTTTTATCATTGTTTTATTAAACATTCGCATACCCGAAGTTGGGTCATTGATCTTTTTACCTGTGGTCAGCCGAATTGCAGATGTGATCATTCTGGAGCCTGCCATTCGTAAACCACGATTTTTCTTCTTGGTCACAAACCGCGATCCAATCACAATATCATATCCCTGCTCCATCTTCTCAAGCATTGCCTTGATATATTCTGGTTTGTGCTGTCCATCTGCATCAAATTGCAACGCATAATCATAATTTTTATAACTGGCATATTTCATTCCCGTTTGAAACGCACCAGCCAGTCCTAAATTCACCGGAAGATCAATAATCTCAAATCCATGTTCATGACACTTCGCAGATGTGCTATCTGTCGAACCATCATTAACCACGACATAATCATATTCGGGATATTTTTCTTTTATCATGTTTACTACACTTACTATATTTTCCTCTTCATTATAAGCAGGTATAATCATCAGTAACTTCATACCGTCAGCTTCTCCTTTTATCTACGTCTCTTATCGAATCAGATTTCGTTTCCTTTTTCACTATTTTTATAAACACCTGACAACACCTTGGCAATTCCCTTCGGCCAGAATTTGCTGAACACCTCAAAATCCTCCTGCCCACGCTCATTGTCCCGGATTGTGGCGCTCGTCTCACTATCTTCATGAATCCGGTGTCCCATAAGGAATTGGGGAATATAGACAAACTCTCCATTTTTCCGGCTGAGCCATTCCCATGTCTGCCAGTCCAGATTGCTCCGAAAATGTTTTCGAAACAGTTCCGTCTCTCCTTCTTGCTCTAATAGTTTTCCAATAACCGCCTTATGATATGTAACCGACGGACAACAAATCGCATTTCCAAATTTCAGGCTGAACCGTTTTCTCCATCTGCTCCCTTGTCCACGTTCTCTTTTCAAAGGAGAAAGTAGCAGCCTTTTGATCTTCAGATTCTTTCGATCACTATACTTTTTCTTTCCGATTATCTCTCTGTAATCTGAAAACAAAATCAATGGGGTCTTTCCCATTTTTTCATGCCGCTCTGCTTTTTGCATAATCATTTCCAGATAGCGCGGCTCGTAAATGTCATCCTGATGCGCGATCGTTACATATGGCGTATGCGCCATAGACAACGCAAAATTCCAATCTTCCGCAATGTTTGATTTTCCATTCCTTACAAAATAATCAAGTCCATATTTTCTACACATATCCTCCAAATACGGACTTGGTGTTGACGTTGCAAGACAGATATTGCTTGTTTTCGTCTGCCCTTTCAAAGAGCGAATGCAGTCTTCCAAATACGGACTTTCTTTATACGCACATATCACAAATGTATGAGATTGGATATTCATTATTTTCACTCCATTATTACAATTTGCATAACTATTCAGATTGTAGCATACTTGCTGAAACTTCTCAATACAACATGGCATAAGAAAACTCAGAAATTTCCGGTGCTTGACTTTCCCTCCTCACTGTACTATGATTGAATAAATGCAGGTATAGTTCATTGGTAGAACACCAGCTTCCCAAGCTGGATAGGCGGGTTCGATTCCCGTTACCTGCTCTTTTTATTGTCAAAAAAGAGGCACCTCATGTGAGGTGCCTCTTCTTGAAACTATTCTATTTCACACGATATCTTACTCTGCAGTCGTATCTGTAGAAGTTTTCGCCTCTATCGGAGTTTCAACCACCGTCTTGATTCCATCCAAGCCTGTGATGTTCGCATTCTTGTTAACCTTTGCATCGTATGTATTCGCACGCATGATATCTGCGATATCGATACCAGTCACTTCCTTCACTGACTCCATCGTCCTCGCAAGCACCTGTGGCACATACGAACCCATCGAACCAACACCGGAGCCTTCACCGTTACCATCGATGATCGTGACCTTGTCTATCGTAGAGAGTGGCTCTGCGATTGCCTTTGCCATCTCCGGCAATGCCTTCACGATCATTTCCACCATCGCTGCCTGACCATACTTCTTCATAGCCTCGGCTTTCTTCTCCAGTGCCTCTGCCTCTGCAAGACCCTTGGCTTCGATTGCCTTCGCCTCTGCCTCACCGACTGCACGGATACCTGCTGCCTCCTGCTGCTTTGCGAAAAGCTC
>DJEI01000034.1:1047-5598 GCA_002431865.1 Lachnospiraceae bacterium UBA5902 | reverse complement strand
AGCTCGGCATCTGCCTGCTGCTGTCTTGCGAACTTATCCGCTTCCGCTTTCTTACGGATGTCCGCGTCGAGGGACTGCTCCATAACCTCGGCTTCCTTCTTCTTCAGGTCAACTTCCTTCTCCTGACGTGCGATATCTGCCTCGGTCTTTGTAACCTCAATCGGCTTACGCTGTGCTTCCTTCTGAATCTCGTAAGCAGCATCGGCTTCCGCATTCTTCGTATCCTCGATTGTCTTCAGCTCTGCCTTCTTGATTGACAGCTCATTCTGCTTTACAGCGATTTCTGTATCGGACAATACCTTCGCATCGTTGGCTTCTTTTCTTGCCTGTGCCTGTGCGATCGCTACATCACGATCTGCGTTTGCCTTGGCAATGCTTGCGTTCTTCTGGATCGCTGCCATGTTATCCTGACCAAGAGCGATAATCAGGTCATTCTGATCCTCTACATGCTGGATATTGCAGGAAATAATCTCAATTCCCAGACGGTTCATATCCACCTGTGCCTTCTCCTGCACCTGATCACCGAAGGACTTACGATCGTTACATAACTCCTTCAGACTGATCGTACCGATGATTTCTCGCATGTTACCCTGCAAAGAATCTACCAGCGCTTCCATGATCTGCTGTTCCTTCGTATTCAGGAAGTTCTTCATTGCAAGCTGGATACCTTCCTCATCCGTACGGATCTTAACCTTTGCAACTGCATCGATGTTAACACCGATGAAATCAAGCGTCGGTACGTAATCACCCGTCTTGATGTCGATACTGATCTGCTTAATCAGCAGTTCATCTTTCCGCTCGAAGAACGGAAGCTTCAATCCAGCTTTACCAATCAGGATCTTCGGCATCTTTCTTAAACCGGAAATGATATACGCCTTATCCGGTGGTGATTTGACATAACTGGTAAATAAGACGACCAGCAATGCCACAACAATGATAATAATTGCGATTGTTGAACCTGCCATACTTTAGCCATCCATATTTTGACAAAATATATTTCATGTGATTATATCATATTATTTCTATAATTGCTATCGTATTTTTCTGCAAAATCACACATTTATCCTGCGAAAATTAAAAATTTTTTCGTCACTTTATCATATATAGTATCTGTGTTTCTGTCTCAGGAGAGGTAAATGCAATGGAATAAGAATACCCATCCTTTTGCCAGATTGCTAACACATACCCAGATGCATCGCCCTTCAATGTTACTACGCTGTCATCGGTCTGCACTTCCTTTACGTCGTCATATACATTATAATCACCGGAAATGTCTGTATTACCCTGTGTTACACGATACAACGCTGTCTGTGATGTCCCTTCATAACTTATCTCTGCATATTCTTTCCAGCAAGCATAATACGTTGTCTTTTCTACCTCAAATGGCAGATTATTCAGCTCTGTAACTGTAAATCCCAATACTCTTGACAATTCATCCACGGAAGCACATTCTGTTACATCATATACAACCGCAACTGTATTTTCCTCCGTTGTTCCTTCACTATCATGCCGCATATTCTTTCCTACCAATACACCTGCCACCAATGCCATACATATACACGCCACTGCAATTGCTGGAATTAGATTCCGTCCGGAGTACTTCTGTGCAACGGATTCGTGCATGGCTGAACGTACCCTTGTTTTCATCGCTTCTGTCACATAAACATGCTCCATGATTTCATGATATTTATCACTCAAAGTCATACACCTCCTCCAATATTTCTCTCAACATCTGTCTCCCTCTGGATAGATCTGACCGCACGCTTCCTTCTTTCCGGCACAAAATGCGCGCAATCTCTTTGGTTGAATATCCTTCATAATAAAATAAATGAATCGCTTCACGATATTTTTCTGGAAGCTGCTTCACGGCGTCCCATACATAAGACAGATCATCCCTGCGCTCTTGCGACAATTGCTCCTCCAATTCATCTGTCTGTCGAATCCGGTTATACTCGATTTTATTTTTACTTTTATTTGCTGCCACACGCAGAAGCCATGCTTTTTCATGTTTTTGATTCAGCAATCTCGGTTTATCCTGTATGTACGCAATCATTGTATCCTGCAGGATATCCTCTGCGTCTGCAATATTATGCAAATACGAATATGCAAGGCGCAAAATAGAATCGCCGTATGCATTCAGCATTTGCTCCACCTGGCGTTCCTGTTTTTCCAGCACTCCCGGAGCTTTCTGCTCTTTCTGCTCCAGCCACCGCGGTAATTCCGATTCCTGTTTTTCCCGTACCCATGTATATCTCCGACTGACTATAGTACGCAACCATGTTATGCCAACATATAGATATCGAAAAACAGGCTTTTCATTTCTCATCTTTCCAAGTATCTGTTCCATATGATTCTCTCCGTCTTTATTCCTGCTCCCCTGTATCCATCAGTTCAGAAATATATTGTACCAGTGTATCCTCAGGAAGTTCTGTTGTACTGCCAATGGCATAAGCATACCCATTTGTATTCCAGATTGCAAGCTTATATCCATTTTCTGTGCCTTTAATCGTAACCGTTTGTCCATCTACCTCAACGTTTTTTTCTTCCTTGTAAACATTATAATCTCCGCTGATGTCCTCCGTACCGACGCCTTTACGAAACCACAGCTCTGCATCTTCGCCATGATAAAACTGTACCTCAATCAGTTCCTTTTCAATCGCTGAGATATATTTTTCTTCATATCCCACAACGCTCTCCGGTGCCCGCATGGAAAATCCCGCCAGCTTTGCCGCATCACCAATCGTCGCACATTCCACAAATGGGTTTGCAATCTGCATATTTTCAGTTGTTTCTTTCCCTGTATCCTGATTTGCATCCGCTTTCTCTGTCTGTGATTTTCCGCATGCTGTCATCATACACACCGCCAATACGCCTGTTAAAATAACACTTCCAATTCTAATTTGTTTTCTCATAAGAAAAACCCCTTTCATCGTATAGATTTGAGAACTTTTTGTTCTTCTACTTTCTATACAGATGAAAGATGCTGAATGTTGCAATTATATTTAATTTTTCCTATTTTTCTTTGCTCTGAAAAAATCTGTTATATTTTTCAATTCCTTTATCCGGATTCTGATTCATCCAGAATACCAAATATCCGCCAATCAGGAACATAGCTCCACCTACGCCAACAAAAAATACAAAATACTTTGACAAGATTCTTCCATCCTTGATTCTCTTCGGATTTTCCGGATCATAATATACCGTTACTTTTTGTCCTTCTATCTCACCGACATTATCATCATGGTACAATCCGGTATAAGACTTCCCATTCACTTCATAAGTAACATACACCTTATATGTTGATCTATGCCGATAAATATGAGTTATCTCCCCTTGAACCGTATCTGCTTTTCTAAGAAAAAGTTTATTATGAACTGACATTCCAAGCCCCAAAAACAACAAAGCCAATCCAAAAAACATAAAAACAAGCATTTCCTTACAGGCAGTCTTTTTTCTTATTTCTTTGTCATTGACATCCTCGCCAAAAAGCTCCGCTTGTTTTTCTTCTGACATAATATATGGATTTCCATTCGATGCAGATGTAAGCTTTCCATCTCGTTGATAAACCTGTTTCTCTATCGGAGTTGTCCTTGTTGTTTCAATTACATATGGATCCTGTTCTAAATCGCTGAACTCCCCTAATGAAGGATCTTTTAGTTCCTCCTGCAGGTCTTTCATACGCTGTACCGGATCTGCATCTTTTAACTTTAATGACATGTTTTTCTCCCCTTTCCCAAATACACAAAGGATTGCAGCCAAATGCTTTCATTTATAATAACACTAACATGCATATGTGAAAATAACAATGTGGGATTTTCTTCTGTCATTCATGTGATATTAATCTGATTTTTCCGATTATCAGCCAGATTAGTTTCCGGTTTGGGTTTTCCTGCTTACTTTTCTCAATCTACGCCCACGCCGTGGGTTTTTCCGCTTAATTCCTTTAACGCACACCCTGATTCATCCCGGATCTTGCCGATCAGCTTCCGGTTTGGGTTTTCTTACTTGCTTTTCTTTGTCTACGCCCACGCCGTGGGTTTTTCCGTTCACTTTCTGTCCTGTGAGCCCCAATTTACACTTTTGATAAATAATATACAAAATATAACCGAATCCACATATATTGAAAGAAACGTAAAAATAGTTTAGAGGAAACTTAGAAATAATAGAATAAATAAGGAATCATTCGCCGTGCAACCTCCTCTGCGCTTCGCTCCGAGTCGGTCTCGGGCATTCGCACTTATATATACCTCGTTCGCAATGCGACTTCGTTTCCGCTTCGCTCCAACTCAGTCACGTGCGTTCGCACTATAAAAAAATAACAGCATGGCTGTATGCAAGTAAACTTGCACGCCATGCTGTATTTTTTTGCATTGCTCTCTATCTAGAACTTACCAGCCTTTGCTGCTTCCTCAACAGAAACTGCAACTGCAACAGTAGCACCAACCATAGGGTTGTTACCCATACCGATCAGACCCATCATCTCTACGTGAGCTGGTACAGATGAAGAACCTGCGAACTGTGCATCACTGTGCATACGTCCCATAGTATCTG
>DJEI01000034.1:0-945 GCA_002431865.1 Lachnospiraceae bacterium UBA5902 | reverse complement strand
CCTGTACCACCACCGGATGCTACGGAGAAGTACTTCTTACCCTGCTCGATACATTCCTTCTTGTATGTACCTGCTACTGGATGCTGGAAACGTGTTGGGTTTGTTGAGTTACCTGTGATAGATACACCAACATTCTCGTGATGCATGATTGCAACACCTTCCTGAACATCGTCAGCACCGTAACACTTAACAGTTGCACGAAGACCATTTGAATATGGCTTCTCATATACTACGTTCAGCTTAGCTGCCTTGTAATCGTACTTTGTCTCAACAAATGTAAATCCATTGATACGTGAGATAATCTGAGCTGCATCCTTACCAAGACCGTTCAAGATAACACGAAGTGGCTTCTGACGTACCTTGTTAGCCTTCTCTGCAATACCGATTGCACCCTCAGCAGCTGCGAATGACTCATGTCCTGCAAGGAAACAGAAGCACTCTGTCTCTTCCTCAAGGAGCATCTTACCAAGGTTACCATGTCCAAGACCTACCTTACGGTGATCAGCAACAGAACCTGGGATACAGAAAGACTGAAGTCCTTCACCGATTGCTGCTGCAGCATCTGCTGCTCTTCTGCAACCCTTCTTAATTGCGATTGCTGCACCAACTGTGTAAGCCCAGCAAGCATTCTCAAAACAAATTGGCTGAATCTTCTTAACCTGATCATAAACATCAAGTCCAGCGTCCTTTGTAATCTTCTCAGCTTCTTCGATAGAGCTGATACCATAGCTGTTCAATACAGCGTTAATCTGGTCAATTCTTCTTTCATATGATTCAAATAAAGCCATTGTCGTTTCTCCTTTCCTCTTATTCCTGTCTAGGATCGATAATCTTCACTGCATCAGCAACACGGCCATACTGACCCTTTGCCTTCTCCCATGCTGTGTTAGGATCATCACCCTTCTTAATGAAGTCTGTCATCTTTCCAAGAGAAACGAACTGGTA
>DJEI01000063.1:917-21021 GCA_002431865.1 Lachnospiraceae bacterium UBA5902 | reverse complement strand
TGCATTTGACGACCGCTAATCAGAGCAAGATGTGCAGAGCGCATCTTGTCTCTGTATAAGAAATGTGAATTGTCGGAATATTCATAAATAGAGGAAAATTTGCATTATTTTTGAGCTGTAGAATTTTACGTTGAATTTTACAGCTTGTTTTGTAAAATATATATTAATAAAAGAATAATATCTAAGAAAGGAAGTTGATTTTATGCCGAATATATTACCTGTATCAGATTTAAGAAATTATAATGAAGTGCTGAAAAATTGCCAGGTCGGAGAACCTGTGTTTTTGACCCAAAACGGCAGAGGCAAGTTTGTGGTTATGGATATGGAAGATTATGAACGTGAAAAGGCGGAAAAGAAACTACTCATGAAATTGCAGGAAGCAGATGAAGCAGTTAAGGATGAAAGTGCTTGGATGAGCTTGGATGAACTTAAGAAATGACAGTAGTGTGAAAAATGTGCATTTAATCGAAAATATCCGACAATCGTTTTATACACGATATATACAAAGGATTTCAAAATCCCAGTAAATTTGCGGACAACTTAGAAGCTGCTATGCTTTGCACGTAATATATAAATATGCTTTGTCGCAATATATTTTATTTCAATAAGAGGAATTCTATGTTAAACTAGAAACAGTCATTACCAAGGCGTAAGGAATGGTAGAACGTATGGGGATGCTTAGAATTTAGAATAGAGTAGAATTTGAGATAGGAGCAAGGTATGAGAAGAAAATATTATTATGCAATATTAGTTGCCCTGATGCTTTCCCTCGCAGGGTGCAGATCAGACAAGCGGGATAATCAAAAGGAACAGGAAAATATCACAACAGAAGCCGGTCAGAAAGATCAGGATAATGTTACGACAGAACATGGACAAGCGCAGGCGAAGGATGAGAAGCTGACGCTGGAATATGTATGTGAGGAATTCAACATCGACGAATCGGAATTTGATGGCGTTGATTTCGACGCATTTGTCAGCTATTACGGATTGACCTACGAGAATATCGGCGAGGGAGATCCAAGATTTTTGCTTAATGATTATAAGGAGTTACAAGATAAAACTGAAATTCCCGATTATTCTGCACTGAAGATTACAACGAACAAATTCCTGCCAGAATATCAGGATCAAATCGAGACGGTCATCGTGGAACATGTAGAAGGAGACGCGTGCCAGACAACCGTGATTGATTTGAAGCTTGGTAAAGTATTCACTACAAATGGGAGCATCGAGAATCTATCTGCCGATGATATTGTGGGAGATGCGGACGACGCGACGAAGGACGCAATCATCAATAGCATGAATAATCGAAATATCTGTAGATGGGAAGCAGAGAATGTAGAACAGGACTCGGATATTACGGGAACAGAAGCAGGTTGTACGATTATTGTGAAAATATCAGATGACACGTGCTATGGAAGTTCTTACAGGTTAGGAAATAGTACCGGAGACATGGGCGGGTTTGTAAGTGATATAGAATCGCTGGTGTTAAATTAGAATAGAATCAGAACAATAGAATGGGATTGAAACAAGCTTGAAGAAGCGATTATAAGAGGGGCGTAAATTGAAGAAATTCTATAATACAATGAAAAAAAGATGGTGTTTCTGATTCTTATGGTTGCAACTGTTCTTATGGTAGGTGCATGTGGGAAGAAAAATCTAAACACGGTGGTGTACCCACTTGAATTGTTTGTATCAGGAGATGTTCAAACGATTTCTGATTCTGATCTGAAACTGTATGAGCAGAATAATTTGAAATCGTAGGAAGAAAATGGTGAGTGCGAAAGTGCAAGAATTAATTCGGAGCGCAGGATTGAAGTTCAATATACAGATGCACAGTTGGAAAATGCAAAGAGTAGTATGGTTGATGTTTTGAATATGAATCCCTCTGTCGATCTTATGGGAACAGCAGATATGTCTGTCGCGTATAGTAAAGATTTTACAAGACTGGTTGTGACGGGTCAGGAGAAGGATTTGCAAGAGCGGGTATTGTTGTCACAGGATATAGCAGCTTTGTTAATACTTCAGATCATGAATGGCGTAAGTTGCGATGATGAACAGGTAGTTCTGGAACTGAACCATACAGACACGGGTAAACAAGAAGTGAAAGAGTTGAATTGCTATAATTATTAATTTAGGTTTGGAAACGCCCGGTTTGTAACCGGGCGTTTTTGCTATTAAGAGAAGCAAGTTAATTGGGGAGAAAACGTAAAACCAGCCACAATCCCCCGCTGTCAGGGGAAATCCTCTTGTATAATATGCAGAAACCGCATATAATAATAACCGAGTATGCAAACAAAGACTTAAGAGACGAAAACAATTACGTTGCAGTATAAGAGACGAGGTGAATCGATTATGTCATATGTAGAATACGAAAAAGCACAGAAATTAGGACTAAAAGCATTTAAGAATGCGGTTTCCAAGGGTGAGAATGAGTACCTTCCGGTTTTGGATGAGATCTTAGAGGGCGTCGACATTGTGGGCGAGATGCCGCTCGGCATTGTGCAGATTCCGCTGGACCGCGTCGTTGGAACGAGCAATGTCGGAAGAACATACGCTTTTGCGAACAACTTCATGCCGCTTCTTGATTATAAGACAGAGTTTGGTGCCAAATGGTCGGCACTGTGTGACAGCCAGATTGAAGAGGGCATTCGTGAACCAATCAAGGTTTACGAATACATGAATAAATTCTATGTTGTAGAGGGAAATAAACGTGTGTCCGTGATGAAATATTTTAATGCTGTCACGATCCCGGCACAGGTAACACGGAAGATTCCGAAGAAAACCGATGATCTGCAGGTGAAGATCTATTATGAATTCATGGACTTTTACAAGCTGACAGAGATCAACTATATCTGGTTTTCACAGGAAGGATGTTTTCGCCGCCTGTTGGAACTGACAAGTCCAGATCCTGACGCGGAGTGGACAGATGAGCAGAAGCTTGATTTTGGCTCTGCGAACCACAGATTCTGCGTGTCATTCAAGGCACTTGGCGGAGATAAGTTACCGCTGACGAACAGTGATACATTTCTGATCTTTATTGACATCTACGGATACGAAGCTGTGAAGAAGATGACCGAAGCGGAGATGAAGGAGAAGATCAAGCTCCTGTGGGATGAGTTCCTGATTGAGTCCAAGGGCAGGGAAGTCGAGCTGCACATGGAACCGACGAAGCTCGGACGCAAGAAGCTGATGGATTATTTCCGAAGCTCGACACCGAAGAAAGTCATGGTGGCGTTTGTGTTTAACAAAGATCCGCAGGAATCCGAGTGGCTGTATGGACATGAGCTTGGGCGATTATACTTAGATGAGCACTATCCGGATACGATCAAGACATTGAAGGTGCATAATATCGCATCGGAGGAAGAAGCGATATCGGCGATGGAAGATCTGATCGCGATGGGAGTGTCGATTATTTTCACGACGACACCGCAGCTCATCAGCGCGAGTGTGAAGGTGGCGGTCAATCATCCGGAAGTAACCGTCATGAATTGTTCACTGAACACCTCCCATAAGGTTATCAGCACATATTACGCGAGACTTTATGAAGTGAAATTCCTCGCGGGCATGATTGCCGGTGCATTATCGAAGAATGGAAAAATTGGTTATGTGGCGGACTATCCGATCGTCGGTATGACCGCGAACATCAATGCATTTGCGCTTGGTGCCCGCATGGTGAATCCATATGCAAAGGTCTATCTGGAATGGACGACCGTGAAGGGAAATACACGGGAAAATGTACTTCGCGAATTCGAGGAAAATGGAATCGAATACATCTCCGATCAGGTTATGATCAAGCCGAAATCCCATAACCGCCGGTATGGATTGTATAAGCTGGAAGGGGAGAAAACAGTGAACCTGGCATTCCCACTATATCAGTGGGGCGAATTTTATGCGAAACTGATTGAGAGCGTGGTAAATGGCGCAATCAAGCAGGATGATGCTGTGAAAACAAAGGCAATCAACTACTGGTGGGGACTTTCCGCCGGAGTGGTTGATATCATCTGTTCCAATAAAGTGCCGGAGGGTACGAAGCAGTTAGTTGGAATCATTGGCAAGCTGATCCGGGAGAACAGCTTCCATCCATTCTACGGAGTGCTTCGGGCACAGGATCATACGATCAAGAATGAGGATGAGGAGATCATGACACCGGAGGAAATCATGCTGATGAATTGGTTGGTCGATAACGTAGAGGGCGAGATTCCGGATGTGGAAGATATGAAGGATGAGGCGAAATCCATTGTCGAGCAGAAGGGTGTCAAAGATGACACGAAACCGGACGCCGGACAAAACGATACAAAACCAGATGCCGGACAAAAAGAGGTAAAGGACGAGGGCTAGGATAAATGAGGATTTTGTTACTTGCAGACGAAGAGTCCAAGTATTATTGGGATTATTTTGAGAAAAGTAAATTAGAGGGGATCGATCTGATCATTTCCTGTGGCGATCTGGCTCCGCAGTTTCTGTCTTTCATGGCGACATTTGCGAAGGTGCCGATTCTGTATGTGCATGGCAACCATGATGCCTGCTATGATGAGACGCCGCCGGACGGATGCATCTGTATCGACGATGATGTGTATGTGCACAATGGTGTGCGGATCGCCGGACTTGGCGGAAGTATGTGTTATAATTTTGGAACATATCAGTTCACTGAAGATGAGATGAAGAAACGTGTGCGCAAGCTTCGCAGGAAGATCAAGAAAGCTGGTGGACTGGATATTCTGATCACACATTCGCCGGCGTTTGAGTTGAATGACAGCACCGATCTGCCACATACCGGATTTCAGGCGTTTTATCAGATTTTAGATGAGTATGAGCCGTTGCTGTTTGCACATGGACATGTGCATATCAATTATGGAAGAGATTTCAAACGGATTTCGGAATACAAGAATACAAAGGTTGTAAATGCGTTTGAAAAATACGTCATAGAAATCTGAAAAAACTTGTAGGAAAGTAGTATTTTTGGTATAATTCTAACATATGTGTAAAAAATGACACAGATTAACAGAGATTAGGGAGAGGGATACGATGCAGAATAGATATGATAAGTGCCCGAATTGTATGCAGGCCCTTGGACAGGGTGAAGATGTCTGTCCATATTGTGGGTTTGATGTGAGCGGTTATGAAGAAAAGCCAAACTGCCTGCGTCCGTTTACAGTTTTACAGGGGAAGTATATGATCGGCCGTGTGATTGGCATGGGCGGTTTTGGAATTACATACATTGGCTGGGATTTGAATCTGCAGACGTATATTGCAATCAAAGAGTATTATCCGGAGAGCTTTGCGCAGAGAGACACGATGACAACAACGATCGTATCAACACTGGATAGTAAGAAAGAAATATATGATAAAGGCTTAAAGCGATATGTAGAAGAAGCACGGAATCTCTCAAAGTTCTATCAGTTACAGGGTATCGTATCCGTGAAGGATTTCTTCTATGAGAATGGAACCGGATATATCGTTATGGAATATATCAATGGTGTGGATCTGAAGCATTATCTGAAGGGTATGGGCGGAAAGCTGGATGAAGCGACCGTACTTGCTTTGATGAAGCCGGTATTTGAATCTCTGTATGAAGTACATAAAAACGGATTGGTACACCGGGATATCAGCCCGGATAATATCATGGTTGATAACGAAGGCAAGATCAAGCTGATTGATTTTGGTTCGGTACGCGGACAGTCCGCAGAGACCGACAAGACCTATACTGTGATCTTAAAGCATGGCTATGCACCACCAGAGCAGTATTATGCGAAGGGAAAACAGGGACCTTGGACAGACATCTACAGTCTCTGTGCGACGATGTATAAGATGCTCACCGGTGAGGTTCCACCGAATGGTGTGGAACGTATGGAGGAGGATACTTATGTGGATCCTTCGAAGAAAGGCATCTCCGTATCGGAGCGGACAGAGGCAGTGCTTCGAAAGGGACTTGCGGTAAAGGCAACGGAGCGCTATCAGAATATTGGACAGTTGCTCACGGAACTGTATGGAAGCGGACCGGTTGCCGCGGGCAATGCAATGCCACAGGCAAATCCGTATACTGCGTCTGGAAACGGAAACAGTTCGATGTCTGCATCTATGCAGTCGATGCATTTGACACCGGGACAGAATGATACCACATCTGGAAGCAATAGAAAGAAGGCTGGGTTGATTGCAGGGATTGCGGCAGCGGTTGTGGCATTGATTGTAGGATTGGTTCTGATCCTGGGCGGAGGAAAGAAAAAAGATAACGATGCAACGACGACAGAACAGCCGGCTGAGACAACAGAAGCCGCCAGTGCAACAGATGTGATGACAGAGAACACAACGGAAGCGACAACGGAGGCAGATGTGAACAGTGCAGGCGGCTATGTCTGGCCGACCGAGCTTTCCGATTCGTGGAGAAACTATACTGCGAATATTGATGGTACGATCTACCAGTTCCCACTTCCATATTCAGAGTGGAAATCAAAGGGCTGGCAGACAGACAGCGCGACTGTGAAGGTAGCATCCGGTGACTGGGAGTATATCACGAGCTACACAGATCGTGCACAGATGACGGTAATTGTAGCAAATCCAGGTGTCAATGAGGCACCGATCAATGACTGTTATGTTATTGGATTCTCATTTAGCTCCAAAACCGGAAAATATAAAGATGACTTTACAATTGAGTTAGCAAATGGAATCAAGCTGTTTGAATCGACAGAGAGTGATATCAAGACGGCATATGGCGCACCAGAATACCGGAGTGAAAACGAATATTCCGATGGAAGCGGAACTTATGTATCGATTGATTATGCAGGCGATGATGTGAAAGATGGTATGGACTTCGATGTGACACCGGAGAATAATCTGATTTCCATTCGGTTGATTAATTCCAAGATGCCGGAGAATGCAACTTCAGTTGCGGATCTGAGTACAGATGCACCATCCATCAACGATTTGTACGTGGCGCCAGAGGGAGCAAGTACTGACCGGTTTGATGGAATCATTACTATCGGAGATAAAAATTATGTACTTCCAGTTCCGTTTACGGAGTTGGAGAAAGATGGATGGACGCTTGATACTGCAGTTGGCGGCTATATTAGTGGCAAGAGCTACGAGAGTACATATATGGAGAAAAACGGTGAGAAGCTCAGCATCAAGCTGGATAACTTCACTGGCAATGCAATTCTGCCAAAGTATGGATATATCACTGAAATCGGAGTGGAAGCGGATTATTATACAGGCAACATTGTATTCCCGGGCGGTATTGCGCTGGGCGAGGATGGAAGCAAGATTGAGTCGACGTATGGCGATCTGGGTGATGATTTCTCCAAGGATGAGTATACATATTTCGTTTCATACTATGTATATTACTATGAAGATGACGATTATATCAGCATAAGCGCTTATGCTGATCCGGAGAATGGAAAGATAACAGATTACATTTATTCAACGAGTAAAAAGATCGAATAAGATAGGAGTTGAGGGCATGTCAGATTTGAAATTTGACCAGATACTAGATGAATATGTACGTTTCTGTAACGATTCGGGTAAGATTGACTTAAATCTCTACGAAGAGTACAACGTAAAGCGGGGACTTCGAGACTCCAACGGACGAGGCGTACTGACCGGACTTACAGAAGTGTCCGACGTTATGGGATTTAGCGTTGTGGATGGACACCGTGTGCCAATTCCTGGAGAACTTTATTTCCAAGGCTACGAGGTACAGCAGCTCGTACAGGGCTTCCGGAACAGCCAGTATGGATTTGAAGAGACGACATATCTGCTTTTGTTTGGCGATCTGCCAAGCCAGGAACAGCTTGACTGTTTTAAGGAAGTGCTTGGAGAGCTTCGCCAGCTGCCGGAGAGTTTTAACCGTGATGTTATCATGAAGGCACCGAGCCGGGATATGATGAATGTCCTGCAGAAGTGCGTTCTGACCTTATATACTTACGATCCAGATCCGAACAATCTGGATATCAAAAATGTACTGATGCAGTGCCTGCAGCTGATTGCACAGTTCCCGGTTATGGCGGCATACGGTTATCAGGCATACAGACACTATTATCTTGATAAGAGCTTAGTTATTCACAGACCGAAGAAAGAGCTTTCGACCGCAGAGAATATTCTGCGTCTGCTTCGTACCGATGGAAAATACACCGCACTGGAAGCGAAGGTTCTGGATGTCTGCCTGGTTATCCATGCGGAGCATGGTGGTGGTAATAACTCAACCTTTACGACACATGTATTGACATCGACAGGAACGGATACCTATTCGACCGTCGCTGCTTCTCTTGGATCTCTGAAGGGACCGAAGCATGGTGGCGCGAACATCAAGGTACAGCAGATGTTCGATGATATGAAAATGCATGTCAAGGATTGGGAGAACGAGGATGAGATTTCCGAGTATCTGCAGGGACTGCTTGATAAGAAGGGCTTCGACCATTCCGGTCTGATCTACGGTATGGGACACGCAGTTTACAGTGAGTCCGATCCAAGAGCGGTGATTCTGAAGAAATATGCCAAGAAGCTTTCTGAGGAGAAGGGCTTGCAGGATGAATTTGCACTGTACGACAGAGTCGAGCGTATAGCAGCCAAGCTGATCAGTGAGCATCGCCGTACATTTAAGACGGTTTGCGCGAATGTCGATTTCTACAGTGGATTCGTGTATACGATGTTGAAGCTGCCAATCGAGATATTCACACCGATCTTTGCAATCTCCCGTATCTCCGGCTGGTCTGCACACCGGATCGAGGAGCTGGTAAACAAGGGCAAGATTATCCGCCCGGCGTACAAATTCGTCGGTCATCACAAAGAATATATTCCAATCGAGAAGCGTGACTGGTAAGAAAATTACGACAGTTTGCATGTACAAAATGTGCAAACTGTCTTTTTTTATCTGTACTTCATGACAAAAACGGGACTTTCATTCTTGCGTTGGAAAGTTGGGTGTGTTAGTATTGCTTGTATAAAATCAGGACGCTATGTATAAGAAAATAGACGAAAGGGACTAAAAGTATATGTGGGTAGCCGATCAGTGGAAAGAATATGAGATTATAGATTGTTCAAAGGGAGAAAAACTGGAACGATGGGGCGATTATATTTTGCTTCGCCCGGACCCGCAGGTGTTGTGGGATCTTCCGAGAAAGAACCCGGCATGGAAAAAGCTGAATGGACATTATCACCGTAGCAACAAGGGCGGTGGAGAATGGGAATTCTTCGATCTGCCGAAGCAATGGAGCATCCATTACAAGGACCTGACGTTTCATCTGAAACCATTTACATTCAAACATACCGGACTTTTTCCGGAGCAGGCGGTGAACTGGGACTGGTTCAGTGAGAAAATACGGAATGCGAATCGTGAGATCAAAGTGCTGAATTTGTTTGCCTATACCGGTGGCGCGACACTGGCAGCAGCGAAGGCAGGCGCAAAGGTCACACATGTCGATGCATCAAAGGGTATGGTGACATGGGGCAAGGAAAATGCAGTGGCTTCCGGGCTTGAAGATGCACCAATCCGCTGGCTGGTCGATGATTGTGTGAAATTTGTGGAGCGGGAGATCCGCCGTGGCAATCATTACGATGGCATCATCATGGATCCGCCATCGTATGGAAGAGGACCGAAGGGCGAGATCTGGAAGCTGGAGGAGAAGATTCATCCGTTTATCGCGCTGGCAAGTCAGCTTTTGTCGGATGATCCGTTATTCTTTTTAGTGAATTCGTATACAACCGGATTGGCTCCGGCGGTGCTCACCTACATGATTTCGACGGAGGTTGAGAAGAAATTCGGCGGATATGTGGAGTCGCAGGAGATCGGACTTCCGGTGAAAGAGACAGGACTGATACTTCCTTGTGGTGCATCCGGACGCTGGAGTGCGGAATAGCAGCGCTGTGATGAATGCAATCATTCGATCATGGCAGCGATGGATAAACATATACTATGTTGTAGATAGGGAAAGAAGGAAAAGACAGATTGCAGGAGACAGAGAAGACAATGGAACAGAAAACAGAACAGGAAACGGCGCATGGCGGACATGAACATGGACATGATAAACTGCGATATGGACGACAGAACAAATCCAAATCCATTTATATCACGAAGATCGCGATTGTTGTATTTACCCTGATCCTGCAGATCTTTTTCTGGGTATTTCTGTATGGAATTGCCAAGAACTACATGTTCTACTGGAAGACACTGGCACTGTTGATTTCGGCGACGGTTGTGCTGTATATCGTGAATAAACCGGAAAACCCCGCGTATAAGCTGACGTGGATTCTGCTTATGATGGTAACGCCGATCTTAGGCGGCGTGCTGTATATCGCGATTGCCGGTAACCGAACCCGTATGAAGTTTATCCGGGATGCGCAGAAGAATCATCTCGATACATTTCAGTATATGCCGAGTGATAAGAGCCGGCAGCGGGAGATTCGGAAAATGAGTCAGAGTGCGAGCGTGCAGTCAACGTATATTTCCAAGACCGCAGGCTATCCGGTGTATAAGAATACAGCCGTGCGTTATTTCCCGCTCGGCGAGGATAATTTCGCGAAGCTTGTGGAAGAACTAAATAATGCGAAGCATTTTATATTTATGGAGTATTTCATCATCAAACAGGGTGAGATGTGGGATACGATTTTAGAGATTATGGAGCGGAAAGCAAAAGAGGGCGTGGATGTGCGCCTGATCTATGATGATTTTGGCTGCTCCATGTGGATTCCTTCCCGGTTTATCAAGGATATGAAGGAGAAAGGAATCAAGGTCGCAGCCTTTAACCCGATTGGACCATTTTTTAACCTGCGGCAGAACAACCGTGACCACCGGAAAATCACGGTTATTGATGGCTATGTTGGATTTACCGGCGGTATCAATCTGGCGGATGAATATATTAACAAGAAATCGCGGTTTGGACATTGGAAGGATACCGGTATCATGCTGAAGGGCGAGGCTGTCTGGAATCTGACCTTGATGTTCCTGCAGACATGGCTTATGCTGACCGGAGAGAAGGATGATTACTCGGCGTATTCGCCGGAAAAATATCAGGATATGGCATTCTTCTCGGATGGATACATTCAGCCGTATGGCGACACGCCGGTGGATAATGAAATTGTCGGAGAGAATATCTATCTGAATATGATCAACAAGGCAAAGCATTATGTCTATATCACAACACCATATCTGATTATTGATAACGAGATGGTGACGGCGTTGACACTTGCGGCAAAAAGCGGAATTGACGTGCGCATCATCACACCGGGTATCCCGGATAAGAAGCTGGTGTACTTAGTTACCCAGTCATATTATTATCAGTTGATTGAAGCAGGCGTGCGGATTTTTCAGTATACGCCGGGCTTTATCCATGCCAAGACGGTCGTTGTGGATGATAGGGTGGCAACGGTCGGTACGATCAACTTTGATTATCGGAGCTTGTACCTGCATTTTGAATGTGGTGTATGGATGTTTAATTGCAGCACAATCTATGAGATCAAGGAAGATTATATGGACACGTTGGCAAAGTGTGATGAAGTGACAAAGGAGAAGATCCGGGAGACGAGCCGTCTCAAATTGTTCGGACAGAGTCTGCTCCGGTTAGTAGCCCCGTTGATGTAGCTGTGAAGAAAGAAGGAACGTTATGCAGCAAAGAGGAAAAAAAGAAAATACCGATGATCTGCTTGCAGCAAGCTTCAAGGAGCTTCTGTGCAAGACACCGATGGAGAAGATCACCATCAAGGATATCACAGGCAAGGCAGGTGTAATCCGACCGACATTTTACAATCATTTTGCAGATAAATATGCGTTGCTTGAATACATTGTACGGCATGATCTGCTCGAACCGATCAAGCCGCTCCTGTTAAACGATATGATACAGGAAGGTCTGACATTACTTTTTTCAAGCATGCAGAATGAGCGTACCTTTTATGAGCGGGCGGTGTGTATCGATGGGCAGAATTCTTTTGAGAGCATTGCGCGTAACGAAGTGTCGAAGCTTCTGTTAGAGATCATTGATCGGAAGAAACAGGGAAAAAGCCACAAATACGCATGGCTTGATCGTCAGATTATTGCAGAATACTATGCGAACTCGATGTGCTATGTAGCGATTGCGTGGATTAAACGTGATTATATGATCTCGCCGAAGGATTTGTCAGAGGTTTACAAGTATCTGACAAAGTCTTCGATGATGGATGTCTTAAATGAGTTAGTATAGCCATTACATAAAAAATGTAAATGTATAGCAAAATAAACACATTTTAATTTATGTATAGTAAATGCAAACAAACCATCTAAATTGAATATTCAATATATTCAATCCTTTTTTTATTATAGGGGTGCAATGAAGAAGATGAGAGAAAAAAGAAGAAAGGTGTGATGACTCGTGATTCATTTTGGCAAATGGGTAGTGAAACACAAGGTGCTGATTCTGGTGATTGCGGTTCTGTTGTTGGTCCCGTCAGCGTTTGGATATTTTCACACTCGTGTAAATTATGACATTTTAAATTATCTTCCGGACGACATCGAGACGATGAAAGGTCAGGAGATCATGGTGGACGAATTTGGTACCGGTGCATTTTCCATGTGCGTGGTGGAGGGTATGTCGGACAAAGACATATCTGCTATGCGTAAGGAAATGTGCAAGGTCCAGGGTGTCAAGGATGTTTTATGGTATGACTCCTTCATGGATCTGTCCGTTCCGATCGATTTGCTTCCGGACAGCATCGAGGACGCATTTGTAAACAAGGATGCAAATTCAACGATCATGTTTGTACTGTATCCGAATTCCATTTCTGCAGATGAGACAATGGAAGCCATTGAGAACCTGCGTAAGGTTATGAACAAGCAGTGCTTCCTTTCCGGTATGTCTGCGGTTGTTACAGATACAAAGAACCTCTCCAACAAAGAAACACCGATTTATGTATTGATCGCGGTTATTCTTTCGACGATCGTTCTGGCGCTTGCGATGGATTCCGCTATCATCCCGGTTTTCTTCCTGTTGAGTATAGGTATGGCGATTGTTTATAACTTAGGTACGAACGTGTTCAAAGGAGAGATTTCCTACGTGACACAGGCACTGGCGGCAGTTTTGCAGTTAGGTGTTACGATGGATTACTCGATTTTTCTGTGGCACAGCTACGAGGAGAAGCAACAGGTATATCCGGGTGATAAGAATCGTGCGATGGCACATGCAATTTCCGGCACGATTTCATCTGTTGTTGGTAGTTCCATCACAACCGTAGCCGGATTTATCGCACTTTGTTTCATGAGCTTCACACTTGGTATGGATCTTGGTGTGGTTATGGCAAAGGGTGTTGTATTTGGAGTTATCAGTTGCGTAACGGTATTGCCGTCTATGATCTTGATCTTCGACAAGGCAATCGAGAAGACAAAGCATAAGGTTATTTTGCCGGATCTGTCCGGAATATCAAAATGGGTAGTAAATCATTTCTACATATTTATTATCCTGTTCTTTATACTGATCGGTCCAGCCATCTACGGATATACACATAATACCGTATATTATGACCTGGCAGGTACACTTCCGGAGAGTCTGGAGAGTATTACGGCGAACAACAAACTGGAGGAACAGTATCACATGGGTGCAACCCATATAGTACTTCTGGATGTCAACACACCGACCAAGGACGTTGTGGAGATGACAAAGGAAATGGAGAAGGTAGATGGTGTCAAGACAGTGCTTGGACTTGACAGTATCGTTGGAACTACGATTCCGAAAGATATACTTCCGGATCAGATCCGGGAAGTCTTCGAGAGCGATAAATATAAGATGCTTTTGATCATGTCGGAATACAAAGTGGCATCAGATGAGGTAAATGCACAGTGTGATACATTGAAGAAGATGGTTAAAGAATGTGATAAAAATGGTATGTTGATTGGTGAAGCACCATGTACGAAGGATCTGATCGAGATCACAGATAAGGATTTCAAGATGGTAAGTGCCGTATCCATCGGTGTAATTTTTCTGATCATTGCCTGTGTATTTAAGTCTATTACACTTCCGGTCATCCTGGTTGCGGTAATCGAGTTTGCTATCTTCATCAACATGGGTATTCCTACCTACACGAAGACGGCGATTCCGTTTATTGCTTCGATCGTAATTGGTACAATCCAGCTTGGCGCGACTGTTGATTATGCAATCTTGATGACAAATAAGTATAAACGTGCAAGGCATAGCGGACTTGAGAAGAAGGATGCAGTCATCGAAGGAATGAGGGGCTCTGTGCAGTCGATTGTCGTCAGTGCGTTGAGTTTCTTCGCAGCGACATTCGGTGTTGGACTTTATTCAAACATTGATATGATCAGCTCCCTGTGTACGTTGATGGCACGTGGTGCGTTGATCAGTATGGTAGTTGTTATCCTGCTGTTGCCGACGATGTTTATGATTTTTGATAAGGTCATTATTCATACAAGCGCAGGCTTCCGTAACAAAGAAAAACAGAGCGAACAGTAATCAGGTTGAAAAGCATTTCGAAAGGAGAATACGTTATGAAGCGTTTAAATAAGAAAGAATGGAAGAAAACGACAAAGTATATCGCAGGTTCTGCCGGAGCTGTTTCACTGGCAGTGGCTTCCTGCGTAGCCGGGATTACAGGCAGTACAGATGTGACAAAGTATGACGAGGAATACCTTGCCGGAGATGATAAGGCAAGCGATACTGACGCAACGACAGTCATGAATACGGATGAGCTTGCAGATACGCTCGCAGACAATGTAAATATGACAGAGAAGGATGTTGACAAGGACGAGACGGTCTATGTATTTGCAAAGGCAAATGGCGATGTTGATAGCATCTTAGTCAATGAGACATTGAAGAACCGTGACAAGAGCGACAAGATCGAAGATACAACAGATCTGAAAGATATTGAAAACGTGAAGGGCGACGAGACATTTACACAGAACGGAAACAAGATCACATGGGATGCTGCCGGAAATGAAATCAGCTATCAGGGTACAACGGATAAGGAGCTTCCGGTTTCTGTAAAGGCAACTTATTATCTGGATGGAAATGAGATCTCTCCAGAAGACCTGGCAGGTAAGAGTGGTAAGGTAAAGATTCGTCTGGATTATACAAGCAACGAAACAGTAACGAAGGAAGTAAATGGCAAGGATGAGGACATCTCCGTACCATTCGTTGCAGTATCCGGTATGGTATTGGGTGACAACTTCACAAACATTCAGGTTACAAATGGTAAATACCTCGCACAGGGCGAGAGTAATATCGTTGTCGGTTATGCAATCCCCGGACTGGATGATGGAGTAAAGGATGCAGCCGCAGATCTGGATACAGAGATTCCAGAATATGTAGAGGTAAGTGCGGATGTGACAGACTTCTCACTGGATATGACAGTGACATTGCTTGTCAATGGCTCTGAGATGAACTTCTCCGGTGGTGTGGATCTGACAGATCTTGATAAGCTGACAGACAGCCTGAGCAGTGCCGGTGACCAGTTAGCAGATGGCTCTGGTGAGCTTTCCGATGGAGCAACACAGGTATCCGATGGCGCAGGTACATTGGCAGATAAGATGGGAGACCTGACATCCGGTGCAGGAAGTTTGAAGGCAGGTATGGAAAGCCTGTCAAGTTCCTCTGGCGATCTGGCAAGCGGAGTGGCAGTTATTGATCAGAGTGCACAGTCCATCGCGAATGGTATCAATACACTGGACACAGCCGTTAACACAAAGATGACAGAAGAAGAGCAGGCAGCTGTTGCAAAGCAGGCGGGTACGGCAGCAGCAAGTGCAGTAGAAGCACAGTTTGCCCCGGATTCCCAGACATATGCAGCGATTGCAGCACAGGCAGCACAGAGCTTTACAAGTACGATGACTGCAGATGAGAAGGTTGCAGCAGTTGTTACCGCCTTGAAACAAAATGAGCAGGTGTACAACAAGTTGAAAAGTACGGCACTGGCTGGAAAAGCGGCTGAGGCTGCTAATAAAGCTATAGCCAATATAACAGACCCGAATCAGAGTGCTTTATTATTTGCATCAAAATTTCAAGAAGCTTTTAATGATCCAAATACAATACAGGAAGCTGAAGGAGAAGTGGATTATATTCTCCAAAATATAGCTGCAGGAACATTGCAGGCGGCAGCTACATCTGGTGCAGATGCAATGGGCAAGTCAGTGGCTGATGCATGTAAGTCAGCAGCCACACAGGCAGCATCTACAGCAGCAGGTCAGGCAGCCGTACAGGGCGCTGAGACAGCAAAGGCAACGATTGCATCCCAGATCGAAGCAACACAGGCAAATGGTTACAGCCTGGTAAGCGGTGCAAACGCCCTGGCACAGGGAACATCAACTCTGGCAGGCTCAATCCCGGCATTGAAGGATGGTATCAGCCAGTTAGTAAGTGGCGCAAATGCACTTGCAAGTGGCGCCGGACAGTTGAAGAGTGGTGCGTCAACGCTTGCCGATGGTGCTTCGCAGGTAGCAGAAGGTGCAGGTACTTTGAATGAGAGCCTTGTAACTTTGAACAACGAGGCAATCAAGAAGATGATCAGCGCATACAATGGCGATGTGA
Organism: Lachnospiraceae bacterium UBA5902; assembly: GCA_002431865.1. GTDB lineage: Bacteria > Bacillota > Clostridia > Lachnospirales > Lachnospiraceae > Coprococcus_C. The sequence continues at coordinate 4,528 of DJEI01000063.1, read as the reverse complement.
AGGATTCTGTTGAGAGACTGCAGGCAGCAATGGAAGCTGCAACCGAGTATGACAGCTTCGGTGGAAAGTCAGACAACACTGCAGGCGTTACAAAATTCATTATCAAGACAGCAGCTATATCTGCTGAATAATATAGATTGGTTTCACAAACCAATTCTTCTCCCCCGCAAAACGCGTCGGCTTATGCCGGCGCGTTTTCTTGTCTGAGAAGCAAGCGAGTAGGAGCAAAGTGACGGAAAAACGAAAGATTGCTCCAAGAGGAAACAAAGAGGAAGCAAGCTAGTAGGAGCAAAGAGGCGAAAAAACGGAAGATTGCTCCAAGAGGAAACAAAGAGGAAGTAAGCGAGTAGGAGCAAAGAGGCGAAAAACTGGAAGATTGCTCCAAGAGGAAACAAAGAGGAAGTAAGCTGGTAGGAGCAAAGTGCCACCAAAACGGAAGATTGATCCAAGTGGAAAAAACAGTAAACAAAAATTCAGTTGAAACATGCATAATCCTCGGATATAATAAAGTCATATATGGGAAAAAGAGGCTCACTATGGAGAAAATAAAAGAACAACTCGAACGGCTGCTTCCGCAGATGACGCGGATCATCGTGAGCAACCGGCTTGATAAGACATATCAATATCGGAAAGTAGAAGTGACATGGACGACGATACGTGGAAAAGAGCTGTGCCAGATCGCGGCGTACACGGAAAAGCAGGTCTTTCAGGAAAATGTTGGCGTAGATGAACTTGCAGACAAGTTACTTGTGCATTTCCCGGAGCATCTGTGCCAGATGAATATATTCACAGAAGAAAAAGAATATAGCTTCAAGATGACGAAGAAGGGTAAGCTGCTGACGAATGAAACCAGACTTCCGGCAAAACAGTCCGGTACATCGAAGCTTGCAAAGACAAGTGGCAGTGATGTAGCAGACCTGGCAGATAAGATGAACAGCCGCAGGGGCGAACATAATCGCAAGAAAAATTATATTCTGCAGGAGGGTATGGTAGTTCCGCCGCTTGTGGATATGGGAATATTCACGAAAGAGGGAAAAGTTGTTCGTTCAATGTACGATAAATACAAACAGATCAACCGGTTTGTGGAGCTTGTCGATGATGTGCTGAAGAACGAAGCGAAGGATGAGATACATATTTTGGACTTTGGATGTGGCAAATCGTATCTGACGTTTGTTCTCTATTATTATATAGTAGAAATCCGGAAGAAAAAGGCAGAGATCATCGGGCTTGATCTGAAGGAAGACGTGATAAAGCATTGCAATGAGACGGCGGAAAAGTATGGCTATGACCATCTGCATTTTGAACTTGGCGACATCAACGGCTACAAGACGAAAATGCCGGTTGATATGGTTGTGACGTTGCATGCGTGCGATACGGCGACGGATTATGCATTGTTCAATGCTGTACAGTGGAATGCAAAATACATTTTGTCTGTGCCATGCTGTCAACATGAAGTAAATGGACAGATCGAGAGTGAATTGCTGGCACCGATGATGGAATATGGCATTATCAAAGAACGTATGGCGGCACTCGCGACAGATGCGATACGTGCCAATATGTTGACGTACCGGGGGTACAAAACACAGGTTCTGGAGTTTGTGGATTTTGCACATTCCCCGAAGAATCTGCTGATACGCGCTGTAAAATCTGCAATCCCGAAAGAAAAACGGGAACGCAGTTTACAGGAAGTTGAGCGTATGTGCGAGGAGATGCACATCGTTCCTTCTATATACAATCTACTAAAGTAGAAGAGAGAGGTAAGAGGAGGAGCCTGATGAAACGAAGTTTCATTAATACAAATGGCTCCGGCGAAATGCCGCCGAGCGGAGGTGAGGGGGCAGCACCAGAAAGAGGAGGAAATTTATGAAACAAAAGAAAGAGAACAAAAAAGGCGGAGCGGTAGTAAGCTTAGTGATTGGAATTATATTTGTGCTTTTAGCAATCGTCTGCTTCATCGGCGATATGGATTATCTGCTTGGCGGAAAAGCAAAGGATTTGAACGAGATCGCAGCCAATACACGTCCGCAGAAGGATGACCATGTAAGAACAGACAGTTACCTTGTGCTTGGTAATTTTGCAGAGACACAGCATCGTATCAATGGAATCATTCCGGCAGGTAAAGAACAGCACTATGCGATTGTGCTTGGCGATGATGATATGGATGATATCTCGGATGCAAAGATTATTGTGCTGACAGTCAAGAACAAGAAGACGATCGAGAAATTGGATGAGCTTGCAAATGACGACTATGCGGATTTCAGTGATGCAGTCGCAATCGAGGGACAGATTCGTACACTGGATCCGGAAATCGAGGGATATTACAGAGATGCGCTGGATGCCTCCGGCATTACAGATTATTGTGATTACTATACTGTAGCACTTGATGCAACACAGACAAGACTGTATGGCTGGATGATTGTTGTTGGTGCACTGGCAATCGGTGTGCTCTGTATCGTTGCATTCGCAAAGATTAACAAACAGATTAAGAATGAGAAGAATCTGGCTTATACAAATGCTGCACCGGCTATGGGACAGCCGGGCAACCCGTATGTGAATCCGGTAACCGGACAGCCATATGATCCGGGAACGGTAAATCCGGTCACAGGTCAGGCTTATAATCAGATGCCAAATGCCGGTTATGGCCAGACACCAGATCAGACTTATAACCAGGCACCGAATGGTGCTCCGAGTGTTCCATATACACCGGGACAGAATACAGATAATAACCCATATTCGTAAACACGTTTGCCAGAATATAAAAACAATTTATAATAATGATATACCCAAAGGTACATTATTTATAGAAGAAACACAGAAAAATATCAAAAAGATACGGAATCTGGCAGACAATACCGGCGTATCGAAAAAAATACAAAAAAAATAAAAAAATACTTGCATTTACAGGTGGTATTGAGTATAATAACCCTTGCTGTGACATTGATAGCGTAGAAGCGAAGGTTGCTATGCATGACATAGGTTTTTCGTGGAGCGAATGTCAATTAACGATAACTGGCGACAAGTCACTGTACTCAATAACCATCTGGCAATGCCAGAGATGACGTGTGAAGATATCAAAAGCACTTCGGTGCGAGATAAGATAGGAAACACACGGGAAAGTTGTACAGTCACCACTTGTCGTACTACAAAAAGTGCGAAAAGGAGGCGGCTTTTTTTATGGCAAGTCAAGTAATGAGAATCACATTGAAGGCGTACGATCACAAGTTAATCGATCAGGCTGCAAAGCAGATCATCGAGACGATCAAGAGTACAGGAGCAAAGGTTTCAGGTCCTGTTCCAATGCCTACAAAGGTTGAGAAGATCACAATCCTCAGAGCTGTTCATAAGTATAAGGATTCCAGAGAGCAGTTCGAGCAGAGAACTCACAAGAGACTCATTGATGTACTTACACCATCACAGAAGACAATCGATGCTCTTCAGAAGCTTGATGTTTCAGCTGGTGTATATGTTAATGTAAAGATGAAGTAATTCATCAATCAAAAAGTTTATTGCAGTACCTAATTACGCGAAAGCGAATTTAGAATGATTGCTCCGGCAATCCGCTGTGAATTAAAATTAGGAGGAAAATTTCATGAAGAAGGCTATTTTAGCAA